>CAIVEH010000028.1 GCA_903904855.1 uncultured Bacteroidota bacterium
CTACTACCATCATAGCGCAGACAGGCCCCAAAGCTGAAAAGAAAGAAATGAAGGCCGACAAAAAAGAGAAAAAAGAGGATAAGAAAGAATATAAAGGCAAAGAGAAAAAAGAAGTAAAGAAAAAAGTAAAAGCCGAGAAAAAAGATATGAAAAAGGACATGAAGGAAGCAAAACAAAAATAATTCAGGTCCTAAATATTGAAATGATCAGCTACTATATTCAATCATAGTGGCTGATTTTTTTTGTGGAATCACCAGCAATTATCTCTGCGTTAATTTTGAATTTGACAAACTGGAGTTTCAAAAACTAGGAGAAGTATAATTTATTCTTTATCTTGCCTGCAAAATCGGATATAATGAAACACCTTTATTTTATTGCCGTATTGTTCCTGTTAATTTTTGCTGCAACACCAGGAGTATTTGCTCAGGGCGAAAACTGCAAAATGGCAATGAAAAAAGAAATGAAATCGTGCAAAAAAGACTGCAAGATCAAAAAGAAAATGTTTCATGATCAGCCTTACCGTGCAATGAAAAAACAAACCAAATCGGACAAAAAGCAATGTAAGGCTGAAAAGAAAGAATTCTTCCATCATATGAATCCGGATCATGATGGGCCGCATGATCAAAACTAATAAGCCATTTCCATTTTAATTATTCAAGTTTTTATAATATAGCTACCGGTGATTTTACATCATGGTAGAACAGGAATTTCCAACCCTCTGCTTTCCCCTGTTCGGCATATTGTTCACGAAGTGCCATTGCTTTCCGTCCGTCAAAATCATACTTGGCCACGTACTTCATTTTCAATTGTTTCAACTGAGGCGCTTCGTCTCCTCCGTAAAAAACCTTGTCTTTGCCATCATTTATAAGGTAAACTACATGCTCAGGGCAATGACCGCCTGAATGGGTGAATCTAATATATCCGTCAATAAGCCCTTCTTCTCCATCCAGCCACTTCACCTGCCCTGTACCTAACAATGGTTCTATATCTTCAACAATATAAGATGGGTAGCCAGTCCTTAATGCGTAATCAGCCTCTGGACGGTAAATATAGTAATCGGCATTGGGGAATGTAGGATGCACCAATCCCCTATCATCCTTAAACACAAGGCAACCGGCATGGTCTTTATGCAGGTGCGATTGCAACACCTTGGTTACAGACGCCGGTTCATAGCCATGCTCCCTGATGTTATCATGAATCTGTAAAATCCCTTCTTTATTGCTGAATCCCAGCCCTGTATCGAAAACTATAAGGTCTTTATGCGTAACCAAAAGAAAAGGCTGCACCTCAACCAGCAATGAGCCCATAGGCCTGTCGTTAAGTTGGTCATCTGTCAGGCTGAAAGGAACAAACTGCTTGTCATGCCCAACTGTAAAGACACCTTCAGATAACGGATAAATTTCGGCCATGAGGCAAAGTTAATTGCTTGACGATTGATAAAGATATCGGGAATATTTTAATTACCATTTCATTAAGATCAATCTGCCCTTTTTCCATTTCCTTCCCAGTCTTTTTCTTGTTTACTTTGCAGCATGTACACCCAACAGGATGAAAAACGCTTGTATGAGCAAGCAAAGCATTTATTGAGCCATGATGCCGCCAGTGCAGAAGGGACAGTTATCCAACTGCGCGAAGTAATTATTTATGCCGACTGGAAATACTATGTGCAAAGTAATCCTGTACTGGCAGACTCGGAATATGACATCCTGTTCAAGAAGCTGAAACACCTTGAAGACAAGTATCCTGAGCTTGTTACAGCTGATTCTCCTACCCAAAGGGTAGCAATGGGGCTCAGTGAACGATTCCCTTCAGTTAGCCACCTGGTGCCAATGCTAAGCCTTGACAATACTTATAATGCCGAAGACCTTACCGATTGGGACCGCCGATGCCGCGAACTGGCAGGAATAGATGATATAGAATACTGCGCAGAACCCAAATATGATGGAGCCGGAATATCGCTGATTTATGAGAATGGTAACCTGGCGCGTGGTGCAACCCGTGGCGATGGTGTAATGGGTGAAGACGTAACTACAAACATAAGGCAGATAAAGGCTATTCCGCTCTCAGCAGCCTTGATAAAAGAAGGTATTCAGCAGATAGAGATTCGTGGAGAAATTGTTATTCATAAAAATGTTTTTGAAGCATTCAACAAACAAAGAGTAGCTGAAGGGCTCTCACCTCTGGCAAACCCCAGAAATGCAGCATCGGGTACTTTAAGAATTCTTGATCCGAATGAGGTTAAGAAACGTGGACTGAACAGTATCTTGTACCACATAAGCGATTATACGCTTATTGAAGGCCATAGCAGGCCAGTTGGTCTGCTTACCCACTACGATGCCTTGCAATGGCTGTACAGCCTGGGTTTCCCTACCCCGGCTAAGGAAATGCAAAAGTTTAAACACATTGACCAGGTCATAAAATTTTGTCATGAATTTGAGGCCCGGCGCGATGATCTGCCCTTTGAAGTGGATGGATTGGTAATTAAGGTAAATGATTTCGGCCTGCAGGAGAAGATGGGGTCTACCTCACATCACCCAAGGTGGGCTGTGGCTTATAAATTCAAAGCGCGACAGGCCACCAGCAAGCTTCGCCGGGTTGAGTTCCAGGTTGGACGGGTTGGTGCCATTACTCCTGTGGCTAAAATAGACCCTGTGCACATTGGCGGCGTAACGGTTACTTCTGTTTCCCTGTTTAATGAAGATGTTGTGCGCGAAAAAGACCTGCGTATTGGCGATACCGTGCTTGTAGAGCGCGCAGGAGATGTAATACCCTATATAGTAAAACCCCTTACAGAGCTGCGAACAGGTGAGGAAGAACCAATTAAATTCCCCACCAATTGCCCTGCCTGCAACAGCGAACTGGAAAAACAACCGGAAGAAGCTGCATGGCGGTGCATCAACATCAACTGCCCGGTGCAGGTGGTAGAGCGGATGATACATTTTGCCAGCAAAGATGCTATGGATATCCGTAGCATGGGCAATGCCAATGTGCAGAAGTTCTTTGAACTGGGACTGCTGAACGATATACCTGGCATTTACAATATCAACTGGAACAGGGTACAACATATTGAAGGTTTTGGTGAAAAATCGGTAAACAACCTGAAGGAGGCTATTGAAAAATCGAAAGGCCAGCCGCTTAATAGGCTCATATTCGGACTGGGTATTAGGCATGTGGGCGAGACAACGGCCAAGACACTTGCTTCAGCAGTATCGGATATTAGGGAGTTTTATACCTGGGACATTGATAAGCTGTCGGTGCTGGAAGATATTGGACCGAAAGTAGCTACCTCAGTAGTTGATTTTTTTGCCCGGCCCGAGAACCGGCATATGATTGATTTGCTGGAACAGGCCGGTGTTAACCTGAAAAACGAAAACAAGGGCCAGATGAAAACAGATGGCGCCCTTGCAGGTAAAACCTTCCTGTTTACCGGTACGCTTAGCCAGTTCAAACGCAGCGATGCCGAGGCAATGGTAGAGGAAAAAGGTGGCTCAATACTGGGTGGCGTGAGCGCCAAACTCAATTACCTGGTGGTGGGTGAGGATGCCGGATCGAAACTGGATAAGGCAAAGAAACTGGGAACCGTGAATATATTATCTGAACAGGAGTTTTTAACTTTGATAAATAGTTGATCAAATTCATAATTTTAGTTTGCCTATGGTAAAATAAATACACTAATTGAAAATTATGAGGATACTAACTGTTTTTACCGGCATTCTATTGCTGGTTGCATGTCAGAATAATGTGAACAAACAAAAAGTTGTTCAGGTGGACTGGAGTGGGCCAAAGGACTCTGTAATGGAATTCAGGCAGCACCTGCAGGAAAAAGAAAGACAGGCAGGCGAAAGGAAACAGGATACCCTGGGCCGCCTGATTTCGACCATTGATTTCAATGTAATGACCTTTGACTCTATAATTAAAAAAGAGGAAGTTATATCAATGATTGAAGTTGATAGTCCGGATATTAAGCACCTGATGAAAAAAGATCAGGTAGTACTTAAAGATCAGCAGGTAACCCTTATTATCAACTATCCGCTTGATAACCCGGATTTTTCTGAGCTTGTATCAAAAAATGGTTTCACAAGGCAGGGGCTTGTTGAGGCCATTGCCAAAAGATACCATGAAATTTATGATGAAG
Organism: uncultured Bacteroidota bacterium; assembly: GCA_903904855.1. Classification (GTDB taxonomy): domain Bacteria; phylum Bacteroidota; class Bacteroidia; order Chitinophagales; family Chitinophagaceae; genus Nemorincola. The sequence goes on from CAIVEH010000028.1 coordinate 4,136, forward strand.
AAGAGCAAACGGCCGCTATCAAAACCACACCTGCCGAAAAACGGACCGGGATGGTAAACCGTAACGAAACTAACGGCAAATACCACATCTGGGGTCATGATATAGGGGACCTGGTTCTAACTAGTATCTGGGTTTATAAAAACGATAAAGGCCAGATATTTCTGAGTCTGCAAATAGATTCGTGATTGCCAATTGCTTTTTGATATTCCATCCTTTTTGAACGCTTATTTATTTTATGAATCTGATTTCAATTAAGAATTATACCATTATCATAAAAAACCTCTTTCGAAATTCGCCTCAACCTGTAGCACATTATCATTGAGAATTAACAGAAAGGCAGTAAACGAAAAATTCCCCTTCGCATCACTGCAAAGGGGAAAATATATTAATTGAGAGAATGAAATATTAATTCAACTCGCCCAGCTTGGCCAGTTCCTTATCAATATCGCGTGCCTGCATGCTTTTCGGGTATTCATCGCGAATGCGCTTATAGGCGGCCTTGGCATCGTTGGTGTTGTTGCTGGCCACATAAGCTAAACCCAGGTGGTAGAGGTACAACGGAGTTACCAGGTTGTCCTTGGCATCAGCTGTTGCTTTCTTGAAGCTTTCAATGGCCTTGGCATTATCGCCACTTTCCATATAGGCTTCGCCCAGCAGGCCTGCAGCCATATTGCCCAGCATTGTGCCCTTGCCATCAAATTCTTTCAATGACTTGATTGCATTTTTGAAGTCACCCTGTTTCAGAAAGCATACACCTTCGTAGTAATGTGCAAGGTTGCCTGCAGCGGTGCCACTGTATGTTTTGGCTATCTTGGTAAAACCAGGTTTCTTGCCATCACCGTTTAGCGCCAGATTCAATGAATCGGCTGCGAAAAACATCTGGGGGTAAGTAAGCGCAGTTGCCGCTTTTTCTTCGTTGGGGCCTTTATATAATTTTGTATACGCAAAATAAAGTACCACAACCGATACCACTACAGTACCCACAGTACTGATCATTTTCTTGTTTTTCTCATAAAACGCCTGCACCGACTCCATAGGATCGGCTTCCTGTACTTGCTTTGAGGGTCTTTCTACTCCGGGTTGGTTTCTTGCTGAATTTGCCATGATAAATTTAAAGTTATTCGCTTTTAGTTGGAATTGGGAATTTGTTATTTGTATTTTGTTTTTTATTATTTACACTTTTTATTTTCAACTTTAGACTAAAGACTTTAGACTAAAGACTATTTTCAATCCATTATAAACGGGTAATCCTTATCTGCATATATGTCTTTATATAGCTCGCTGTCATCGGGCCATGGGCTTTCTTCAGCAAACTTTACCGATTCTTCCACTTCCATTTTTACCTTTTCATTAATCATTTCTATCTGCTCGGCGGTTGCAAAGTTATTCTCGGTTATAGTCTTCAGTACCTGGTTTATCGGGTCGCGCTCCTTATACTCTTCCAGTTCTTCCTTGGTGCGGTACTTGGCAGGGTCGCTCATAGAGTGGCCACGGTAGCGGTAAGTCTTTATCTCCAGGAAGGTAGGTCCACCACCATCTCTGGCGCGCCTCACGGCCCGCTCAATGCCCTTATGCACCTCTTCACAGCTCATACCATCCACACTGTCGCCCGGCATGTCGTAGGCATCAGCAAGGCGGTATATATCCAGCACCTTCGATGTACGCTCAACCGAGGTACCCATAGCATAGAAGTTATTCTCGCACACAAATACTATCGGCAGTTGCCACAGCACCGCCATATTAAACGCCTCATGCAGTATACCCTGCCGTGCAGCGCCATCGCCAAACATACAGATGGTTGCCCTGTCTGTACCCTGGTACTGCTCTGCAAATGCAATGCCTGCTCCAACGCCTATCTGTCCGCCCACAATACCATGCCCGCCGAAGAATCGCTTTTCCTTCGAGAAAAAGTGCATACTTCCACCCTTCCCTTTCGTACAACCGGTAGCTTTACCATAGAGCTCAGCCATACATTCGTTGGCCGATATGCCCTTGGCAATTGCCAGACCATGATCGCGGTATGCGGTAATGAGGTTATCATCATCGCGTAGCGAAGTCATCATTCCTGCAGCAATAGCTTCCTGGCCAATATACAAATGGCAAAATCCGCGGATCTTCTGCATACCATATAACTGCCCTGCCTTTTCTTCAAAACGGCGGAGCAATAACATGATCTCATACCAATACAAATATGTTTCCTTACCAAAAGGTGTATGCACTATTGCTTATTTTTGTGCGAATTTATAAAAACTTTTGTTTCTTTCCCCCGCTTTGATCAGTTTAAATAAAATATCCTTAATCCAATTCAGGAATTATTCCTCTGGTTCCTTCGAATTCAGCGCCCCTGTTACCTGTATTACGGGTGCAAACGGCAGCGGTAAAACCAATCTGCTTGATGCCGTTTACTACCTCTGCTATACCAAGAGCTACTTCACTGCATATCAGCAAAACAGCGTTCAGGCGGGCATGGACGGCTTCCGGGTTACTGGTGGCTTCAGCCGTTTGGGGCAGGACGAAACTATAAGCTGCAAATGGAAAGCCGGCAAAAAAGAAATTTTCAGAAACAATGTAGAGTACGAAAAATTAACAGACCATATAGGAATATATTCTGCTGTTATGATCGCCCCCGACGATACCGAACTCATAAACGGCAGCAGCGAACTGCGCCGCAAATGGGCCGACAGCATTCTGGGCCAGGCCGATAAAAACTATCTGGAGCGCCTGATGCGTTACCAGAAAATACTCCTCCAGCGCAATGCATGGCTCAAAAATCAGTTCACCAAACCCACCACCGACCGCACCGAACTGGAATATTATAATGCCGGACTGGCAGCCGATGGCGCATATATATATGAGCAGCGCAAAGCCTTCCTGCACCAGTTTCTGCCCCTGCTCAACGATTATTACCACCGTCTATCAGGTGGCAAGGAGCCATTAACAGTAAGCTATACCAGCGACCTGCAGCTAAAACCTCTGGCCGACTGGCTGGACCAGAACCTGCAAAACGACCTCCGCTTCCAACGCACCCTCAGGGGCATACATAAAGACGACTGGGACTTCCGCCTCAATGAGCTGCAGTTGAAACAGTTTGGCTCGCAGGGGCAAAAGAAAAGTTTTCTGTTTGCCCTCAAGCTGGCCCAGTATGCCTACCTCAGCAAGGTACTCGGCCACCTGCCCATCCTGCTGCTCGACGATATTTTCGAGAAGCTCGACCAGAGCCGCATGGAAGCCCTCCTCAAAATCATCCGTGGCGAAGGCTTCGGCCAGGTAATCCTCACTGATACCCACCCCGGGCGCATCAGGCAGGCATTCGGGGAAGGTGCTGAGGTGGGGTTTATATATTTGTAAAGGAAAAGGAAAAAAATTGTTATCCAAGCTTCTTACTGCTATTGAGCTGAAGTGGCGATTGCACCATTCAAGTGCGGATATATATCTGGCTTGCCAAATAGATGTTGTCATTCTGACGAAGAATAAATCTCCTGAATCTATGCAATCAACCCAATTTAGGCTCTAAAGCCAATTGAGGATGCAGCCTCAGGCATGAAAAAAATACCTTAGCACATAAAGAAATTTGCAGTCTATCCTTTCCTTTTTTCTATATGTTTGTAATGATACCTCCATTTATGAAAAAGGTTTATTTCAGGACCACATTGAGCAAATTTCAATTGAGTATAAACATTTTTTAAGAAAAACGTTATATTCGACCATTCTTATCTTCTAATTATTATTTAACCCATGGTCAGCGAACTTGAACAAACCGATCTTTGGAACGAACTTACATTAAAAACCTCTCCTTCACAGCTACTACAGGTTAAAAATCATGCTAAACGGGCGGCAGACCTCTTATTTTTAATCAGAGATACCTTTCCTACATATACTCTACATAATGAATTGCATGCACTGAATGTCATTGAGCTTATGGGTAAGTTACTTGGTGACAAAATAATAGAATTAAGTGGACTCGAATGCACTTTTTTAATACTAAGTGCCTACTACCATGACATTGGAATGGTATTTTCTCCTGACGAGAAACAAAGTATAACAGAGGAAACAAATTTTAGGATTTTCATTCAAAAGTTCCCTAAAGCTCAATTGGATTTCATGGAATCCAACAATAATAATTGTATTTCCGACGATCTTGCCGAATGGTATTGCCGATGGATTCATCCAGAACGCAGTGCAAAAATAATAAAATCAACTGATTCGTTTTTGTGGGATAACTATTATTTTGAGCATGAGTTGGCTGAAATATGTAGAAGTCACGGTGACAACATTGAACAGATAGTTAGAAGTAACAACTTGAATACAAATTTCCTGCAATCAGATACTGACTCTCTATTTTGTGCAATAATTCTTCGGCTAGCTGATATCCTTGATTTTGATAATAGCCGCGCGCCTGAAGAGGTTTATAAATATCTGGGGATCTCTAAAAGAAAAACTCCAAGAACTAAAATGAGTGATGTAGAATGGTTAAAGCATTTATGTTCTTCAGGTTTTATATTTGGCACCAAACATAGAATAGTCCCCTATGAAATTACATTTGTTGCAAGACCTGAAGAACCCGCAGTGGAGTATGATATTCGCGAGTTTATAAAAATAATTACTACTGAAATTGGCCAGTGTAGCCAAGCTTTAAAATCATGTTCTGACAAATGGAAGTCATTCATGCTACCTGTAAAGATAAATACAAGTCAGATTATTAGTAATGGATATAGTTACGGCAATTATAAATTCGCATTAGATAAAAATAATATCCTAAATTTATTGATGGGAGAGAATTTATATTCCGATCAATATGTATTTATTAGAGAACTGGCACAAAATGCTATAGACACAACACGGCATAGACAAATACATGAATTTGCATCCGGCAATCTAAATTTTATACCTTCACCAATTAAATTCTCAACCTGGACTGATGAGGATGGCTATACCTGGATAAGAATTGATGACTATGGAATGGGAATGGATGAAGATATTTTGACTAAATATTTTCTACAGATAGGAGTATCTTATTATCAGTCGGATGAATTCAAATTGCAGAAAAAAGATTGGGAAAGTAAGAGCTTGAATTTGAACCCTATAAGCAAATTTGGGATTGGAATCTTATCTTGTTTTATTGTAGCAAACAAAATTGAAATTTCCACCAGACGGTTTTGCAAGGATATCTCCAATAACGCTATTAGAATGAGCATGTTTGGAATTAATGAATTTTTTGTTATTAAACAAGAACAAGAAAACCATAGCCCCACCCCAATGCCTAATGAAAATAGAATACCTGAAAAATACAGAAGTCCTTCGGAATTTGGGACATCAATAGCAATTAGATTAAGCCCAAAAAAAGAAACAGCAGACTTTAATTTTGGAAAAATAATAAATAAATATATTAGTTGTTCACCAATTCCTATTTTATTTGAGGAACAGATTATCGGTGGAGATTATGAAAGAGTGATCAAAACTAAATGGGTTCCAAATCGAATTTTAAAATCAATTTCAGAAGAACAGCAGAAAGGCCTTGAAAAAACATTAAAAAGAAAATTTTCTGGTAGGATTAAGGTTGAGATAACTCCAATTGACTTTACATCTATTTCACCAACTTCTGATTTTGCAGGTCAAGGTATTATTGTTAAACCCATTATTCCAATAGCTATCCCCAATTTAACTGAATTCCTTATGTTCCCATTCTATTATTGGGAAGGCGAGGTGAGAATATCTATTAGAACAGATCCAGATAAAAGGAAGGTTTATGCAACTATAGGATTCGAATCCTCAAGATCATTATTTCTCGCAAAATTCTTCCCGAAATATGTTAAGGACCGGTTAAAAGAGAATAGCGCAAAAAGAGAACACTTCTTAGATATTGAACTTGAAGAAATACCTTTTATAAATCGTCTTTCACATAATGGCATTTATATTCCATCATATAAAAACGGAAATGCTGAATATCCAAAATTAGGCAAATATACTTGGTATCGCGATCATGCCACCACTGAAAATACTTTTTTTGATATTAGAGTGGATCAATATTACAACAAAATTGACTTATATTACTCAATTGCACTTATGGATGACCTGCGCCCTGACTTATCCATAGCACGAGATTCAGTGAAAAATATTCCCATGAATATTTTGTCAATTGCAAATCTTATTGTTCCGCAAGCTATTGATGTAGTCAAATTTTATAATATTAATTTTTTAAATGTTGAATTATTCACATTGGGCGATTATTTAAATGACAAATATATAGGTATAGATAAAGCGTGGGGGGTGCATACTAAAATTCCAACTTCTGAAGGTGAATTATCTATAATTGATATTCGTCTAAAAGCCAAGAAAGGCAAGGATATTTTTTTAAATTATTATATCACAATTAAAGAACCTAAAGCAAATAATAATTATAGTAGTTTTGTAACAAATGTCTCATACGTTTTAATACAGACTGGTTTAAAAATTAGATTAGAATATCCAAAAATGAATATCAGAATTTTGGATGAAAATATTCCAATATTAAGTGATGCAATTAAAAAATTTCCGCCAATTTTTTTCTTGGAATATGATAACAAGTCCCATTTTAGAACAAATTACTTTCCACCAAATTCGGCTCATCCATTCTCTGTTTGGTTGATCGAGAATCATGATGCCTTACAGGACAATCATCCTGGTCTATTGGGAAATATTAAACAAGCAATCTCCACTTTTATTGATGCTAAAGGTGATATTAGTTGCCAGGTAAATAAAATAGTAACTGAAGTAAATTCAATTCTAGACAGACTAAAACGTTTGAATTTTGCTGGAAAGCCTACTGGTGCAGTTTATCTTTCAGAAAGTTCATTTAATATATCAAAACAGAAGGAAAAAAGATGGTTTACCTAATTATTTCAAATCTGGTCAGAGTTTTCACCTTGTTGAAGTCTACTTCTCGTCTAAGCATTTTCGAGCTTAGGAGTACGATTATACAATCCCTGCTGGTCTGGATTTAAAATCCCGACTCAAATGGTTGCGGATTTGCAATCCGCATTATTCCACTGGCGACTTCCGCAGCCAAGACTAATAAATAGCCGCCCCCTATGCAATCTCAACAGTTTCCAACTGTTGTTTCCCGTTCCCGCAGTCTCCATCCCTCATCCCATAGCAGCACAAAACCAAAACCCAGCCTAATAGCTCCCATCGCGGCGAGTCCTGTGAAAAACATGGACTCCCCTGCTACATACTAATAACTCAACATCGCCAATAGTTCTGGAATCTCCCCAAGCTTTTTTCCGTATGAAGTATTATATTGTGCCCGCACAAATACAGGCGGGCATATCCTGATTTGAAGGTTTTGCGGTCTTGCACTGTGATCTGCTGATTTTATGCGACATAATTGCGGCTTTGCGGCTTTGCGTGAGTCTTTTAATCCACATTTTTTAAGGCTCGCAGTTTAATATATTGAAGTTTATTACTTCCATATAATTGGCATTAAAATAAATACTCCCATATATTTGGAAGTGTCGTTTAGGTTTCCTATTTTTATGCCGAAATTCACTCTAAAATATAAACTTATTAAACTATGTAAAAATTATTATTCCATCCTGAGTGTATCGAAGGGCTTTTACCAGCTTAGGCACCAGAAACAGGAACATTCTCGATGATTTCGGCAGTTGAAAATTTAATATTTTTTTTATCGCAATATACTTGAATACATTGCTACATTTTTCACATTACTATATTTTTGCAATAACACCCTCTCATTCGGAAGTCTATCCCGATTTTTCATCGGGAAGGGCCGGGGTGAGGCCGTAGCCCGCACTGAGCTTGCCGAAGTGGGATATAATGGGATAAGATGAGATAATCGGAAATTATTTTATATCAGCCTCAGTAAAGGGTTTCAGCGTTTACCATTATCCCATTGCTATTTTTTAAGACAATAGGATAACCAAACAAAACGTATTTTCCGGGAAGTTTAAAACCCTGTCTATTTTCAAGATTGAAGTAAAGCACCATGGGCCAGACAAACTGAAATAAGGTTCCTAAATTCCTAATCCCTATTTCATCCTGAGGAATCGAAGGACCCAATACCGCAAAATTGAAGAGGCCTGTCCTACACAACCCATCAGTAAATACATAATTACACATCATAGAAAGAAATGGGACATTTTGCAACACAAACCCGTTGATTATCAACAACAATGTGGGCTTTTTACTTTTCAAGTCAGTGGGAAATTTTAAAATACCAATTGCACACAAAATTGCACACTCCGAGCAGCATGTGCAATTTTTAAAAGCCAACTAATTGAAAATCAATAAAAATATGCGCAAAAATATTTTTGAAAACCGGTGTGCAATTTTAAATCCCAATTTTTACCGAAAATCCAGCGGTTAGGATTATATATTTGTAAGAAGATTAAGATTGAGTTCAATGCAAATCTTCGAAGATAATATTTGCGATATTTAATTGGCTGCTCCGATAGGAGCTACCGCTTTGTAGATATTAAATAAAATTTGGGCCTTGCTCCATAGGAGCTAACCAAATGTGCGGGAAGGGGTTAGCTCCTATGGAGCAAAATACATAATTAATAAATTTTGCTACAAAGCGGTAGCTCCTAACGGAGCAAATGAAAATATATAAATACGAAGACATTAAATATGCCCATTAAGCTTTAATATTCAAACATCTAAAAAATTAAAATGACAGCTCAGGAATTCAATCAATATTGGGAATTAACCTATCCGGAAACAATTCCGGTATCGCATTATTTTAAGCATGATTATACCGAGCGATGGCTAAGGATTCATAGCCTGCCACTAGCCAAACGCGGCCCGGGCAACAATAAAGAATGGAAAATTTTGCTGGACAGGCAGAATACTTTGATAACGGACTTGATTGGAGAAAATGGCACATTTTACCTGGTACTTAATGAATATTGCCACGAAGAGCAAACCGGGCCTATGGAAAAAGAGGAAGCCTATGAAAAATACCAGTTTACTCCCCTTGGCCGAAATGACCAGGAACCTGATGAGGAAGAAGGGTTTGTGTATAAACAGGAATTCAGTGAGCAAAAATGGGCCAGTGGCCGCTTCAACGATATACTAAAAGACATTGCAGAGGATAACTCAAGGGCATTTTTTATGAGCATCGCAGGTGAATGTATCATAGCTCCGTATGATGGCGGGATGGATATAATAGTAAAAGACACAGACACCAGAGACAGGCTAAAATACAAGTATAAAGCCTGGCTGTCTGAAAGAGGAGATGGGCTGTAAATAAATTAGTGATTATAACGATTTTCCATACATAGCAGATTATACATTTAGAGTAAATGGCCATTATGTTTTCTATGGAACCATTATAATTACTATCGTTGAAAAAGCAGTAGTCCTACCATATGGGAAGTAAAATTAGTGAGCAATTCTTTGAAGAAAAACCGAAAAATGACAAGACATGGCGTTATCGGAGATAGAATGCAACTAATTTTAAAATACTAAGATAATTTGTTCATGCAAGATTCATTTTCTAAATTTATACAATACTAAATGAGTAATACCGTTTTATTACCAAATGAAATATAATGAAACCAAACCTTTATTTATCGCTTAGTGTCTTGATCTTTTTAATTGCAGGTGGAGGTATATCATTTGCTCAGGCGCCACCCATTTTATGGCAACGCTGTTATGGCGGCGACAGTACTGACCATATTAATTGCGTAAAACAAACTCCCGATGGTGGATATATTGCCACCGGCTCAACCCGGTCTGCTAACGGAGATCTTGAATCTAATGGTGGAGTTAAAGGATTGTGGGTGCTGAAACTTGATCCCTGGGGTAATATTCAATGGGAAAGAACCTATAGTGACACTATTATAAGCGGATATTATATAGAACCTACCATGGAAGGTGGATACATACTTACCACAAATAAGCAAACCATAAAGTTGCACAATGATGGCAGTGTTGCCTGGATTTATAATTTATATGCCTCAACAGCCCACCAGACAAGCGACAGCGGTTATATCATTTGTTCTCCTTCGGTATTGATTAAGTTGAATCCAGATGGTAGTATAGCCTGGCAACAAGGGTTTTATCCAAGCATAGTGGATGCATGTGCGTCTTATTCAGGTGGGTATATGGTTTCCGGTTGTTCAGAAGACACATATGTCATGCCTGAAGTTTATAAAACGAATGATACCGGTGGTACCATATCATTTGAAAATTTTGATTATACGCATGGTTCTGGTTTGGAAATATGCAGAACAAATGATAATAATACTTTTATCTGGAGTTATGTTAGTAACAACACAATTGAAATTGCGAAAATAGATAATAATTGTAATCTTGCATGGAAAGTAAAATTGTTATCATTGATTAATTATTCTGGTTATTTTGGTATCGCGGCAACGCTTGAAAATGGCGCTTTGGCAATCCATAGTGATTCGGGTAATGTACCACATATCTCGGTTACGAAATATGATATTATGGGAAAGCCCGATTGGAATAAAAAATTAGGTGGTTCAAAAGCTGATTATGGCATTTCATGTTTCCAGGCTGCAAATGGCAATTATTTAGCTGCTGGCTATACCTATTCCAATGATGGCGATGTAATTGGCAACCATGGAGATGCCGATGGCTGGATTGTGGTGTTTGGCACTAATGTCGGGGTCAAGGCTATCACCAATCTTCCTCAGGAGGTGCAGGTTTACCCAATACCTGCCAAAGACCAGCTTTACGTTGATTTGCCTCCGGGTTTAGATAATTCTACTATAAAATTGGCGGATGTCATGGGGAAAACATTGCTTGTAAAAGAGGAAATAAATGGACTTTTACGAATAGTATATTTGGGAGTCTTGCCTGCTGGCGAATACCTTCTTCAGATTGAAAATAATGGTTCGGTTTTCAGTAAAAAGATTGTGCACTACTGATGGATTTATTTATCAAATTTAGAGAATAACTTTTCCCGATATTTGCTGAATAAACCGTTTATTTACACAAACAATTTTCATGAAGCAATACCTATTAGTTGTTGCACTGGCAGCACTGTTTATATCTTGTAAAAACAATAATCCTTCATCTAATAATGCGGCAGAAAATGCACAACTAGCCAAAGTTATGGCGAACTATTGGGAGGAACGGATGCAGCTTTTCCCAATGGAGGCAACAGGCTATGGCGATAACAGGTATAACGACAAACTGACGATTACTATAGCTGAAAGCTTCAGGGATAGCCTGGGGCGGTTTTATAAGAAATACCTGGATGCCGTGGGCAAGGTAGATAGCACTGGCCTCAATAGTAACGACCTGGTAAGCTACCGGCTGATGAAGTATGAAATGCAGATGGGCATTGAAGGGCTCAAATACCCTACTCATTATATGCCCATCAATCAGTTCTGGGCGTTTACACTCGACCTGCCGCAAATGGGTTCAGGGTCGGGCAACCAGCCGTTTAAAACGGTGCAGGATTATGACAACTGGCTTAAACGCCTTTCAGTTTTTCCGCAATGGGTTGATACTGCCATATTTAATATGCGCAAGGGGATTTCGACAGGATGGGTATTGCCCCGCGCACTTACTGTGAAAATATTGCCGCAACTGAAGGCTGTAATTGTTACCAATGATACTGCAAGTATTTTTTATGGGCCAATTAAGACGATGCCGGATAGTTTTTCTGCGAAGAATAAGGCCAGGCTTGTGCTGGCATACAGGAGGGCGATTGACAGTATTGTGAATCCACAGTACGCTAAACTAAATGAGTTCTTTGAAAAAGAGTATCTGCCTAAGTCCGGTACAGGCAGCGGTATCAGTAGCCTGCCAGGTGGAAATGATTTGTATAAATACTTAATCAAATACTGGACCACAACCGATATGAGCCCGGACAGCATCTATAATACCGGCCTGCGTGAGGTGGCAAGGATAGAAAGTGAAATGAACAAAGTAAAGGATCAGGTAGGCTTTAAAGGCGATATGCAGGCATTTTTTAAGTATCTGGCTAGCGATGCAAAATTTTGTCCGTTTACAACCGAGAAGCAGGTTCTGGACAGTTTCTGGGGTATCAAACGGATGGAAGACCCGCAGCTCAAAAAGCTGTTTAATGATACACCTAAGACCAAATTTACCATCAGGCAAACGGAGGCCTTCAGGGCAGCATCGGCAAGTGCAGAATATAACCAGGGATCGGAAGATGGTACACGGCCCGGCATATTTTATGTGCCAATACTGGATGCCAAAAAGTTTAATGCTACCGGCATGACTACCCTATTCCTTCATGAGGCAATTCCGGGGCACCATTACCAGATATCACTGACTCAGGAGAACAAAGCGCTGCCTAAATTCAGACGGTTTCTGTGGTATGGCGCTTATGGCGAAGGTTGGGCCCACTATTGCGAAACGCTTGGCAAGGACCTGGGCGTATATAACGACCCATATCAATACTTCGGGCACCTGAGTGATGGTATACACCGTGCCATAAGGCTTGTAGTGGATATCGGTATACACTACAAAGGCATGAGCCGCGAAGATGCCATAAAGTATATGATGGCGCATGAACTAATTAGCGAACCCGACGCTACGGCTGAAATAGAGCGCTATATGGCCATACCCGGCCAGGCGCTAAGCTATAAGATCGGGCAGATGGCCATAAGTGCTGAAAGGAAGCATTATAAAGAGACCATGGGCGCAAATTTCAACATCGCTGATTTTCATAACCAGGTGCTGAGAAATGGCTGTGTGCCACTGAATGTGCTTCATGAGCAAATGGCCGACTGGGGAGGCAAGAGATGAGGTGATAGGTGGTAAGAGATAGGTGAAAGGTGATAAGAGATAGGTGATAGGTGATAAGAGATAGGTGATTGGTTACTATAATCAGTCAGGTCGTCTACTTTGTTCTACCTTGCTATCTATGTGAGGGCAAAATCAACATTAACTAATTTCGGAGCCGGTATTGTTGATATTGGAGTCATTACCATCAATGTATATTCATTTACTACTATCAATCAGGAAAAAAAATTAAACCGTAAAACCAGTTTCAAAATTAGCCTTCAATAATTAGAGCGTTGGAAAAACCAGCGCAAATACATTTAATTATGAAATTGAGGATTGGTAATGGAATTTATAGTTTAATTTTAGCCTTTAATTGCATTAATAAAAATAAAACGAATAACACCATATAGAATTCCCGATATTGAGATAATGGACTAAGCTAAAATGCATAGTTCACCTTCCGGGTTTCATGGGTGCGGTTCGATGGTGGTTTTTAATGTTTTTCTATGAAATCGAAAAAAATCTGGTGGATTATCATAATTAGTATAGTTCTGATTGGTATACTGATTGCTGTAGCTAAAAATAGTGAAGGTGATGCAGTAAAGGTTGCTGTTGAAAAAGCTGCATTGCATACTATTACTGAAACGGTTACGGCAAGTGGGAAAATATACCCTGAAACCGAAGTAAAAATAGCGCCTGAAGTAAGTGGTGAAATAACACAACTCGATATTCATGAGGGCGACAGCGTTGTCAAAGGGCAGGTATTGGTAAAGATCAATCCCGCCATTTATAATTCTATGGTCAGCCAGGCATCAGCTACTGTGGAGCAATCAAGAGCCTCAGCCGATAACAGTAAACAGATGATGGCCCAGGCTGAGTCGCAATACCAGCTTGCTGAAGCTACATACAACCGCAACAAAAAGTTATTTGCACAGAAGGTAATCTCCCAGCTGGAGTTTGAACAGGGTGAGGCTTCATTTAAATCGGCCAAGGCAGCTTATGATGCAGCCAAAGCCTCAACAGCAGGTGGCAAATTTGGTATTCAGGGCGCACAGGCAAGCCTGACTACTGCGCAGGAAAACCTTTTGAAAACAACTGTAGTAGCGCCCACATCCGGAATCATTTCTGAACTGCTGGTTAAAAAAGGCGAGCGGGTATTAGGTACTGCCCAGATGGCCGGTACAGAAATGCTTACCATCGCCGATATGAGCCGCATTGAGGTACGTGTGGATGTAAGCGAAACGGACATCTCCAAGGTAAAAACAGGCGATACAACAATTATTGATGCAGATGCTTACCGCAACCGGAAATTTAAAGGTATCGTATCACGTATTGCAGTAAGCAGTACCAAAACCGGCTCTGGCACAAGTACCGACCAGGTAACTAATTATACTGTTCATATCTGGATTCTGCCATCCAGTTATTCAGATGTTTCTGCTCAATTGGGTAAAGGGAAATTTCCATTCAAACCCGGTATGTCGGCCTCAGTAGAGATACAAACCAACCGGCAGGATAATATCCTTTCTGTACCGGTAAATGCAGTTACAACCCGCGACTGGGCAGATAGTGTTAAGAATAAATTAGTAGCTCAATCTGCCATAGATAATATCCGGCAGGTGGTATTTGTATATGATTCCAAAACCCAGATGGTAAGCCTTCGTGATGTAAAAACCGGTCTGCAGGATAATAAGTACCTCCAGGTTACCACAGGCCTTAAAGAAAATGAAGAGGTAGTTACAGCTCCATATGGCGCCATCGCCCGCACCCTAAAGGATAATACGAAAGTGAAAGTAGTTGCTAAGGATCAGCTTTTTGAAGCAAAAAAAGAGTAGACTCCGGTAGGGAAAGTTGACTTCTGATACAGCGACAATTCCGAGGATCAGGATTAGATCTTATTGAAATAATAGCCCTGATTAATTCTGGTTCCGGTATCAGTTACAATTGATCTGGTCCAGATCATATAATGGGCATTTACCACCGAGATAAAATAGACAATCGTATCGTGTGTTGCTGATGCCCAAAACAAGGAATCGCCGGCAAAAATCTTATAGCTGAAAACTTCTTTAATTCCCTCCTGGTTATTCCAGCTTTCGATATCATAGCCTGTTCCATTATTATTAAATGTCCATTCCCAGTACTCTGATTTTGGTAAAGTATCATAAACAAGCGGGGAATTACCATTATCAGGTGCAAACATTGTTAATTTCCATTTCCCCTGCATTTTTCCGGAAACTGAGGAGGGCCCTTGGGTTTTATTACAAGATATCAGTTCTGCTGCAAGGCAAACAAATAGAAAGGCAGATAATAGAATTCTGTTTCTGTTCATAATAATACCCTTGAGGATTGGATAGGTAAATTACCAGGTTATAAGCATAGCAAATTTACAAATAATTATAACACAAAAACTATACCATTTACTTAATCTACAAAAAACAATTTTGGTTTGAGGGTATCCTGTTTGGGGCTTTCACCTTCACTTTTTGGCAAATCCCTATTTTCTTTGGTTTTTTCAGGTTCCGGTTCCTGCTTTACATTTTCATCTTTTGTCTTAGGCACTTCTGTTTGTGGTAATGGTTCTGCTTCATCTTTTTTGCGTTTTTGGGAAGCATCATTACGCTTATTGACAGATTTCTGAATTTGCTTCTGCATTTTTTTGCTTGATTTGGTCGGCTTATACGGGTTCAGATGATGGCGGGAGATTCGTCTCTGATCCTTTTTGGTGCGCAGATAAAACTCATGATGGCCCTGGTTTATATATGCCCTGTGTTCCCTTTTTTTATGACCAATCATGTGAATCCGGTAAAGCAGATTCCACTTTTCTTTTTTTACTTTTTTCTCTTTATTCTGAATCCGGTCGGTTATTTCACTGCTTTGGGATGGTGGCTGAACAACAATTTTATCAGGACCTTTTTTTGTAGTTGTATCAGTAACAGACTGGGTGGGCACAATAGCAGTATCTGGCATAGGAATAGCGGGCTTTGTGGTGTCGCTTTCCTGGGCGCGAGACATCGTAGAAGTCCCGATGGTTAGCATGGCAATAGCAAACAAAAAGGCTACGAATCTTTTCATAATTTCAATTTCACAAAAAAAGAGTAATATTCTGAACCCTAAAAGTAGTTTAATTGTATGAAATTATTGGCTGAAGCCGGAACTTCTTTCCTTAATGAAGACTAATTGATACAAAACAAGAAAATATTTTGTTTTGGTTAAGAAGGACAAATAACAATTACTCTGATAACCAAAATCATCCTCACCCCACAAAATAAAACCCTAATTTTGCACCGCTTAATATCCAGCTATATGAAAATGAATAAGGTTCTTGAAATACTCCGGATCAACAAAGTAAATGAAGGCGCTTCAACAGGAGTAAAGTGGCTTAAAGCAGGTGGTGAGAATATTAATTCTTATTCCCCTGTAGATGGCAAGCTCATTGCATCAGTAACCGGCTCGAACCGGAAGACCTATGAAAAAGTAATGGAAAAATCACAGTCGGCATTCGGTGAATGGCGGATGTGGCCAGCTCCACGCCGGGGTGAAATAGTGCGCCAGCTTGGTGAGGCGTTGCGTAAATATAAAGAACCACTAGGCACACTGGTGAGCTATGAGATGGGAAAAAGCCTGCAAGAGGGCTATGGCGAGGTTCAGGAAATGATAGATATCTGCGACCTTGCTGTGGGCATGAGCCGCCAACTATATGGCCTTAGTATGCACAGTGAGCGGCCTCTGCACCGTATGTATGAGCAATGGCACCCATTGGGCATTGTGGGTATCATCAGTTCTTTCAATTTCCCGGTAGCTGTATGGAGCTGGAACAGCATGATCGCGTTTATCTGCGGTGATACCTGTGTATGGAAACCATCTAGCAAAACACCGATATCTGCTATTGCGTGTCAGAATATTATTGCTGAAGTATTTAAGGCCAATGATGTGCCCGAAGGAGTTTGCTGCCTTTTATCAGGCAACCGCGAAGTAGGAGACTGGATGAGCAAAGATTCGCGCATACCACTTATTTCTGCCACAGGATCGACCAATATGGGTAAGATTGTTGGCGCTACTGTAGCATCAAGGCTTGGCAGGTCTTTACTGGAGCTGGGTGGCAATAATGCCATTATCATTACTGAAAATGCCGACCTGAATATAGCGCTCATTGGTTCTGTATTCGGTGCCGTGGGTACTGCCGGACAACGTTGCACCACCACCCGCAGGCTCATCATTCATGAGAGCATTTATGAATCGTTTAAGGCCAAACTGGCTGGTGCCTACAAACAACTGGTTATTGGCAATCCGCTGGATGAAAAGAGCCATGTAGGGCCATTGATTGATAAGGATGCCGTAACTACTTACCTAAATGCCATCAATGAAATAAAGAAGGCAGGAGGCAAGGAAGTTGTGGCCGGCGGACTGCTTACCGGCAAGGGCTATGAAAGCGGATGCTATGTGCAGCCTTGCGTTTATGAAGTGAAGAACGATTGGGAAATTGTGCAGAATGAGACATTTGCTCCAATATTGTACCTGATGAAATACGCCAAACCCGAACAGGCAATTGCCATGCAGAACAATGTGCCCCAGGGGCTTTCTTCTTCTATAATGACCCTGAATATGCGGGAAGCCGAACAGTTCCTGTCGGCGGCAGGTAGCGACTGTGGTATAGCCAATGTAAACATAGGTACCAGCGGCGCTGAAATAGGTGGCGCTTTTGGCGGCGAAAAGGAAACCGGTGGAGGACGCGAAAGCGGCAGCGATTGCTGGAAAGCCTATATGCGCAGGCAAACCAATACTATTAACTGGAGCGATAAATTGCCACTGGCTCAGGGAATAAAGTTTAATATTTAACCCCGCTACTTATGGGGAGTTAGTTAATAAGCTGTAGTTCCTGATTTCTGATTTGGCTATCTTATTAGTTCTATAGATTTGGGAAATTGTAGCATGTAGCTGAATTATTCTTTTTTTTGGATTTCTATTTAAATTAAAGTTGCCCTGGATATGCCAGGGCAACTTTTTTTTGGGGGAATATTTTGCAGTGCCAAATTTAATACATAGCTTTGTGATGTATTGCTAAACGATGCAACAATAAACTATGAATCAGACAGAATTATTAAAAGGCACACTAGGAACGATAATTCTACGTTTACTAGAAGACAGGGGGCGCATGTATGGGTATGAAATAACGCAACTGGTTAAAGAATTATCGGGAGAGAAAATACTGGTTAAAGAAGGGTCACTCTACCCTGCCCTTCATAAATTGGAGGCAGACGGATTGGTTGTGGCCGAAGAAGTTTTTATAGGTAAGCGAATGCGTAAGTATTACTCCCTTACTAAACCGGGCAAGGCAGCAACCAAAGAATCTGTAAGTGAATTGCTTGATTTCCTGAAGACCATACTCACCCTGATAACCCCAAACCCGGCAAGTGCATTTTCGGCAGCTTAACCCTTAGTTATGAAACGATCTTTATTCTGATCAAAATCACAAACAAATGTATTGCATCACAGATGAGCAAATAGAATATATCCACAATGATATCAGACGTGATGGCGTTGCAATGGAGGACCTGCAGTTGAATCTCCTGGATCATATCTGTTGTATCATAGAGCAAGAGTTCGAAGGAAATGATGACTTTGAACACTTCTACCGGCAAACCTTAAAGCGGATATGCGATAAGAATTTGCATGAAATAGAAGAAGAAACCATCAATTTATTAACTTTCAAAAACTATTATTTTATGAAAAAGGCAATGATGCTCAGCGGAGCAATTTCGGTAGCCGCATTAATATTCGGTTCGTTTTTCAAGGTGATGCACTGGCCCGGAGCCAGTATATTGCTGGTTGTTGGTGTATTTTTTCTTGGCCTTGTATTTTTACCCCTTATGGCAATTATCAAGACCAGAGAAGCTGATAACACAGCCGACAAAATTACATCTGTCAGCGGAACACTTATGGGCGTGCTTTTCTGCATGGCTATTATGTTTGCCATTCAGCACTGGCCTGGTGCAAGGTCGGGCATTTATTGGCTAATTGCAGTTGGCTTTACTTTGTTTGTATTTATTCCTATTTACTTTTTTACCGGAATACGCAAGCCGGAGAGAAGAGCAAACACAATTATTATCACTATTCTTTTGGTAGGGTTTACCTGCCTTCAATTTACAATGGTGGGGTTAAGAAGACCTGTTCCTCAGCTACCCACCTATACTTATCTTGGAAATGAACAGATTCTACATAGCCTAAGACTAAAAACGAACACCAACACTGAGAGCGCCAGGCTGGTTACAGATATCAATAACGCCTGTGAGCAACTTAAAAGCATCCTCATTAAGAGAGAGCTTAGTACACCCGCAATTCCGGCGGATTTTGAACAAAGAGACATTATGCTCAATGAAAAACTGGTAGACCTGAGAGAGACTTATGAAACAACCCATCTCCTGACCGATCTGAAGGCTGCTGTAAGCAGATATAATTCACTGGCTGGCGGCAATAAGATACCATTGGACCATACTATACTTTCAGTAGCTCAGGAACAACTCGGGCATACCACAAACCTGTTTATTTTGAACAGCCTGACTCAATTGCAAATAAGCATTGCGGTTGCAGAAAATGGAAAAGAAAAACTAACAGCACTACATCGCAATAATGATGAGGATCAAACGCTTGCAGCGAAATAGAAAAAAGGGGCAATTTAAAAACCGATATTAAATTGCCCCTTTTTAAGCTCTGTATTATTTACCTGATCACTGTAAACTTACTGTAGTACCTGTTAACCCCGCTTTGCAATACGCACACATACATACCTGATGGAAGATTGCCAACAGATATAGCAACATTATTGGCAGTTGCAGGCGATGCTGACCTATACAGGGTCTGGCCTTCCATATTGATAAAGCTGATCTGAAGATCTGGTTGAGTCATTCCATTCCACGAAACATTAAGGACATCGTTTGATGGGTTAGGAAAAACGGAAATACTGCCATTTTCATTTACCTCAACCACACCAACATGACTTATAGGGAATGGAGTATACTTCCTGGTTTTGTAACACTCAATACCACCCTTGTTATCTCCTACAAGCATAGTCAAGGAGCCATTTCCTTCAATATCACCTACTGTTGGAGCAGGACGATGTCCGCCATAAACGCCAAATCCGGGATGGTTGTACATAGAATAATTACTGTCGATGAAACTATACATGCTGTCGAGCATGGTATAAGTAGCAGCAGTATCGCCACTTTGAAAACCTGTAAACCGATATATATTCCCTGAATTACCTCCTAACAAAAGGTATTTCACATTAGTACTATCAATAACACCGATGAATGGCGTACTCATAACACCATAAGTATTTCTTGGATCGGCCCTGATATGCCCCAATTCAGAGCTGATACGTTTCAGTTTTATGGAGCCGGGTACAGTACTTACATTCTGGTAATATACAATAGTGCCGTACACATTTCCTATTATTAGGTCTTTTTTACCGTCCAGATCCATATCATAAATGAAGGGTGCCGAATGACCTCCAACATTTATTGTATCACCATTTTCATCAGTAAGCATTACTTGCGTCATTTGAAAATTGGGTTGTGCAGTATCGCTGATGGCCATGTTTTTAAGATAGGAAAGCGTACCATCTGAATGGCCAATTATCAGATCACTGACACCATCATGATCAATATCGCCAAAAGCGGGAGCAATACCTTTAAATCCGTAAGTACTCAGGCCCAGATAATCTTTGGTTTGCAGGGTTAATGACGGATTGCCGGTTGTGCCTGTATTCAGGTAATAGGATAATTTACTACGCAGACTGTAATCACTGCTCTGAAAAAAACCATCTGAACCCACTATAAGATCCAGCTTTCCATCCCTGTTAATATCAAACAAGCTAGGGTAAGCTGCAGTTCCCAGATCAATAGATTTATCGACCAAAAATGAATCAGACTGATAACGCCAGTCAGGATTACCCGGAGTAGTATAATTTTTATAAAACCAAACACAATAATAGTTTTCGGATAACTGCTGTGCATTAGGGGCAATCAAGAGATCTTTTTTGCCATCCTGATCAATATCAATGTTAAATGCAGCCGGGAATGTTGGGATTTCTATCTGGGTTCCACCAGCAAATGATTGCCACATTGTATCCTGATAAATCATGGAATCCCGACCTGAAGGGTCAAAAGGAATCCGACCGTTTTTAAGAAAAGTCATTTCATTGAATGATACACTGCCATCGAGGTAATCATAATCACCATCCATGTCGTAATCGAAAAGGCAAGGAGTGTTACCACTATGAGTTTTCTTATCGCCTGATTTGGGTATTGGCGTTCTGAGGCAAGCCGTATCGGGGGGAATCGGGAAGGAATGGGTTCTTGTCCAGCCTTGTGTAACCATACCCCATGCACGGTCGTAAAGACCAACCACAATACTGTCGCAGGGCAGGCCCAGCTCTACCCTGTAATTTTTGTAAAAGTTTATTTTGCCACCAACAATATTATAGGCAATAAAATCAAGATCTCCATCATTATCCACATCTACAATTGCAGGGATATCTCCAGGGTTATCGAATAAATTAATAGAACCGGGGGTAGAACAGTCGTTATTATAAAAAAGGTCTTTGTAAAATTTAAAAGCCAGTTGGTTATAGCTGTTATAATATCCCTTATAAACCGCAAAACCAAATTGCCCCTGGTGAAACAGATCCGGTATACCATCACAATTATAATCGGCCAGTACCATATAATCAAGCAACGGAGGAAAGTTCACTTCATATTCAGGAGCATAACTGTATTTAGCATTCCCGGCACTTCCTGTATTGAGGAATGTACGGAGGCTACCCCATGGCTCAAAAGCAACAAGGTCAACCAACCCGTCATGGTTAAGATCGGCCATTGCAAATTGTGGATTATTGAAACCACCGCACCATGCCAACGTCTGCAATTTTCCATAGGCATATACTTTAATACTGCTATCGGGCTGATAATACTTTGTCTGAGCATTAACAGCAAAAGAAATGCTCCCGATAATTATAAGAAAAAGAATACGTCTAATATTTTGCATAGGAAGTAATTTGAAAATAAAATTACGGATAAAAATCTGATATTAGAGTAATTATTTTTTATTAACTACAGGCAATACCAATCATATTCCTCTGCCTTATATGACAATCACTTCTGTGTGATTGGTATCTATTTCCAGGCACTCCCAGAGGCTAACTTTACTTTACAAATATCCTGCCGGCTATTGCCAATGCCTCACGAAAGGCCTCCTGATTTAATTGCAAAGGGATATTTTTCACTCCACACCAGCCTACCAGGTTTTCGGTAGCTATATTGCCTACCAGATCATCTTCGGCCATCGGGCAGCCACCAATACCTTTCATGGCGCTGTCGTATCGCCTGCAACCAGCATTGTATGCCGACTGTATTTTTTCCTCCCATTTTTCAGGTGCCGAATGAAAATGGGCGCCAATGCTGATATCTTTAAACTCCGGAATCAGCCGGTTGAATATGTAACTGATATTATCTGGCCGGGCCACACCCACAGTATCGCTCATGGCAATAGTTTTAATACCCGATACAGCCAGCTTACTTACCCAGTTTATAGCTACATCGGCATTGTAATCATCGCCATACGGATTGCCAAAACCCATGGAAATATAAATCACCAGTTCCTTTTTATGTTGCAGACACAGGTTTTGTATCTCCTCCACCTGTAGCAGCGACTGTGCAATAGATTTATTGGTATTACGTAATTGAAATGTTTCGGAAATAGAAAAAGGGAATCCTAAATAACTGATTTCATCATAAGCAACAGCTTCCTCAGCCCCACGGGTATTGGCAATGATAGCCAGCAACTTTGTATTGGTATTATAAAGTTTAAGCTGTGGTATTACATCCTTGGTATCTGCAAGCTGTGGTATTGCTTTTGCCGACACAAACGAACCAAAATCCAGCACATCAAATCCCACTTTCAGTAGTGCATTAAGGTAGGTTGCTTTATCGGCTGTGGGTATAAAGGTTCCCCATCCCTGCATGGCATCCCGGGGGCATTCTATCAGCTCCATCGAACTATAAACTATCATAAAAAAGATAAAATTTCCAGATCCGTAATAACTAATTCTGTAACATTAATCAATATTGACTCAATAATGCACCCAGAACGTTGCTATTTAGCGGCTTATTTAAAAACTGTTTAACGGAAGTATAATTATCTACTCTTTTCAAGTCATTTTCATTAATGGATGATGAAATAACGAAAATGGTATAATTCCGGATAACATCTGTACCCAATTTCTCAAAGGCCTCAATAAACTGAAAACCATTCATAACCGGCATTTGGATATCTACCAGGATAATGGTATGCAGATGAGGCGCCTGCTCAGTTGAGATAATTGATTCAAGAGCTTGCTCTGCACTCACAAACGACACTACATCATCGCATTTACCCGTATTGGTAATAACCTTTTCTGCGATAAAACAATCGAGCTTGCTATCGTCAATTACAATGAAGTTCAGTTTTTTTATATTGCCCATAGCTATTATGGCTCTGTTTCTTTGCTTGGTAACGATACAATAAATGTGGTACCTTCATTCAATGCCGACTCAACTTTAATGGTTCCACCCAACCTTGTTATTGCATCCTTTACATTATATAAACCAAATCCTGAGCCAGGTTCATCTGAAGTAGCCCTGTAAAACATGGTGAATATTTTATTTATGTGACTTTCATCAATTCCTATGCCGTTGTCCTTAACAATAATTTCAGCGTTACCATTACTGATATTGATATTCGTTGAAACAAATTTTTCAGATCCGTTTTTTTTCTGGAATTTAAAAGCGTTGGAAAAAAGGTTATTGAGTATAATTTTTATAGAATTCTCATCGCTGTAAAAATCTTCATCCTGGTCAACTTTTGAAATAAAGTGCACATTGTCCATACGGCCAGCAATATTGAAAATGGACGCAGCATCAGCCATTAATTTATTAAAATCAATCTTTTCAAAGATCAATTTTCCTCTTTTAAGATTATAATATTCATGGGTATTTCTGATGAATTCATCCAGTTTTTTTACTGCATCATCCATCATGTTCAATAGAGACCTTATTTCAGTAAGATCGTCCATATTCTTAGCCAGGTCGATAGCGCCGATAACACTTAAAAGTGGCCCTCTCAGATCATGAGTAACACTGTAAGTAAACTTACCCAACTCATCATAAGCTGCCTGTAATTCTTTATTTTTGACAGCAAGCATAGAGGTGGAAATGTAATATTTATTACCCTCTTCAATAGCAGATCTTATATCGGCATCGGTCCATGGTTTTTTTATATATCGATAAATGTGTCCCTTATTAACCGCATCAATAACCGACTCAATATCAGAATAACCGGTAATAAGCATTCTTACAGGATCCGGGTATCTGTCCTTCATTTCTTCAAAAAAAATGGAGCCGGTTATCTCAGGCATTCTCTGGTCACACAAAATCACACTAATATCCGGGTGGGCTTTCAAATGGTTATATGCCTGATCAGTATCAATGGCAATCAAAATATTGTAATCAAACCTGAAAGTGGCTTTAAATCCAACCAGATTATTCTGCTCGTCATCAATGTATAAGACTTTTATTTTGTTCTTGTTATTCAAAGCCGGAGATTATTTCTGCGTTAAAGGTAACCTAATAATGAATTCTGACCCAATTCCTAATTCACTATTTACTGTAATATGACCATTGTGTTTTAATATGGTTGTGTAAGCAATTGATAATCCTAAACCTGTACCCTCGCCAACATCTTTTGTTGTAAAAAATGGTTCAAATAGTTTTTTCTTAACTTTATCGTCCATTCCTGTTCCGTTATCGGCAATTCTGATTACCAATTCATGCTCATCACAAGTGGTACCAATCATAAGTTCACCACCGTTTGCAGTGCCAAATTTCTTCTTAATGGCATGAATGGCGTTGGTAATAATGTTCATAAATACCTGGTTTAGCTTTCCCGGATAACATTCTACCAACGGTAAATTTCCTAAATTTCTGGTTAATTTTATAGTATCCCCTAAAATATTATTTACAATTATCAAAGTCGATTCCAGACCTTCGTTTATATCGGCTTTCTTCAGATCATGTTCATCAAGCCTTGAAAAAACTCTCAGACCTTTTACAATTTCTGCTGTCCGGGATGCACCCTCACCGATTCCTTTCAACAGCTGGTCAATTTCCATTTTCAGGTAATCAAAATCAATGTCTGTTTTGATTTCTTCTATCTGTTTTCTTTTTTGATCAGGTGTGGAATTTTCTGTTATTATTTTTTCTATTGATTCAATCGTATCAAACAACATGGTGACGTCCCTGTTCAATGGCTTAATGTTGGATGTTACAAAATTTATAGGATTATTTATCTCATGTGCGATTCCAGCAGTAAGCTGACCAAGAGATGCCATTTTTTCAGATTCCACCAATTGTGATTGTGCATCTTTAAGATTGGTAAGCGCTACACTAAGATCGTCGTTGGTAAGTTTTAATTCATGTGTGCGTTCTTCAACCTTAGCCTCGAGAACAACATTTTGTTCCCTGATTATCCGTTCATTTTCCTTAAGTGCATTTACTGTTTCTGCCTGTGATATTTCCTTTTCTTTCCTGAATGTATTGATTTTATCGGCCAATGCAATGGAAAGTAAAACAACCTCAATTGCGCTGCCAATTGGCATCGCATAATAGGTGAAAATGTTATAGGGTAATACGTTAACATTACGCAATACAAATACAACAACGCCTGTTATAAAGATTGAAAATGCAATAAGGAAGAAAAGGGCTGGCCTGTAGCCTTTTCGTGTAATTATAACAGCAACAGAATAACCGGTAATTGAAAGAATAATCACTAATATTTGCATCATTCCAGTACATAAACGGTAATTTCCTGTAAAGCTAATTAGTATTATCAGGCAATAAGCGCCAAAAATAGAGAGCAGAACTTTATAAAGGCCCGGTGTATAAAACCGGATGTTCATAAAATTATTGACAAACAATACCGAAAATATGCCCGAAAGCGCCGGTATCCAAACCATCATACTATTTGCCAGGAAAAAGGATGACGGATAAAGGAACCGGGGTGCATATCCCTGGAGACATGCCTGCGACATTCCCACGAAGAAAATATAGCCAACATAGTACAAATAAGATCTGTCTCTTACTGTAAAATACAGAAACAGGTTATACAAGAGCATAACCAGGATAATCCCTGCATATAATCCAAAAATCAGGTCTTTGCCATTGATTTCTTCAGAATTGCTTTTTAATGTACTAACTGTTAGTGGCAATTGAATCTGTTCTTCTGCAATTACTTTTAATAAAAATGTGCGGGACTGGCCACTTGGGATATCAAGATCAAATATATAATTCTGATGATGATGCAGCCGCATATTTACCGGCACATACTCTCCTGTCTTTAACTCCTTATAGCCTCCGACAGAATCAATTGAAACAAAATCAACGCTGTCAATGGTTGGATACTCCAGTTGTAGTACAAGATTGTTTTCAGCAGTCTTATTGCTGATTGAAAGCCTGCACCAGAAGGAAGAATTACTGATGGAAAGATTAGGAACTTCCTGTCTGCTTTTTTTGAAATCTTTTGATCGAAGTACGTCTGAAACAGTCAGTGAATTGGATTTATCTTCAAGTATTTCAATTTTGGTTCCTAAACTGATTGTTTTTGCAGGGTCGCTAACAACTATCGTATCTTGAGCATAAACGGCAAAAGTAAAAATCAGGAATTGCAGTAAAAGAAAAACAAGCTTATTATATCTCATGAAGCAACTTAATTTCAAAGTTGAATGATAATTTTTGTTTGATCTGAATGTTTTGTTTTCAGAGTTAATTTTCTGCAAAATACAACACTTCATTCACACCTTTACGATAAGATTTTAACGCAGGCTCCCCGGCAATGCTCAATTTGAACAAAAACACCCTTGTTTGCTGGTCCGTATCAGGGAATAATAAATTTAATCTTTCAATTAAACCCGGTATTTCATTGCCCATATTTGTGTTAGCCTGTTGAGAAAGTACAAGTGGAGTCATTAAAGGCTGCACCGATATGCCATTTTGGATGGCAGTCAGCCACATCCGCTCCATAGCTCTGCCACCATTCAAATAACTCTCCGGCGAACCATCTGGCATTCTGATCAGCCCGATTGCCGATGAAGTAGCTACCGATCTTCTGCCTATATATTCCATGGCGCGGCCTGCATTCCATTCGGCGAGCAATTTTACTGCCTCAGGGCTCCTGATCATTTTAAGAGCTATTTCCTCCTGGCCCGAAATGCACAAACCACTAATATTAATTCCGTCCTCTTTTTCACCAGCTTCCTGCTCACTCCATCTAATAATCTTTTCGAAAAACTCATAGTGTCCTTCAGGATTCAGCAATTTCAGTCGTTCAGCTGCTCCGTTTATAGCGGCAAAACTGCTTAGTTCCTGTGCAGTATTTTTTATAATCAATGATGCTCCATGCACACTAGTTACTGCATCACCCAGTTTACTAATCTTATCAGCGGCAATTGTTTCCATTGATCCCGCATTCCTGTTGGTCAGCCGTTTATCTAAATATTCAAACAGGCCTGGATTTCCTTTAATATTACCCTCAGCAGTCTTTTCAGTAAAAGTAAATACTGCTGTCAACTGAAGTTGATTCTGTAATGGGAAAATATGTATTTCGGTTTTATAACCACTTTGGTTTGCAGCCAATTCAAGATTTTCAATTGCCGCGCCCAGGGCCAGGTAAGATGCTGTACGTCTATTATCTCCGAAAGATAAGATACCCGTATCTTCATAAAAGAGGAATAAATAACATTTGCTAAAGTACCATCTCCAGGGTTGGGCATTGCCTGCCGATGGTGCCTTAATTGCCTGAGTTACCAATTCAGTAACAATCTCCTTGGTAATCAACAATCTATTTTCAGGCAGAAAAGGTAATGCCACTTCAGCCAGTTCTTCCATTTTTTCAGCAGTGAGAGCCGGTTGTATCGGTGGTGGTACAAATTTATTCTTTGGCCTGCTGTCCGAAATCAGCGCTTCCAGATCAATAAAGTATCTGCCTGAATCAGTAAACTGATTCAGGAAAATACGACGACAGGTATCGGCTGCCAGGGCACCTCCCAGGGTGACAGCAGTAGCCAGTTGAGGCCATGTAGTAATAGTACTTTTGAGCTCTATCATTGATGCTCTCATCCGTGCAGATAGCGTCTCAAGGCCTGAAATGGGCAGCATATAAGGAACCTTCTCCTCATTGGTTTTTAATTTTTTGAGCACTTCAAAATCCAGCTCCAGGTGATCCAGCCATCCATGCATTATCGGCATATCGGGATGCAGGTCAAACCGCTCTACATCAAAAGTCCCTCTGTCGCTGGCTTCCATAAGTACCGGAATTTGCAACGCCCTGGCTTTAATCCTGCAAAGTATCTTGATGTTTACGCTGTCGCACTCATCAATTACGGCATCCAGCTTTCCGCCTCCGGTTAAAAACTCATTGATGTTCTCTTCAGTTATCCCATCAGTAAAGCAAACAACTTTAAAGAAAGGATCTATTTCAGCTATTTCACGGGCTACAGAATAAGCTTTGAATAAACCAAGATTATGTACTCCCGTGCGTATCCTGTTCAGATTATTCAGTTCAAGCGTATCAAAATCTGCAAGGCGTAATTCACCACACCCGCGTTCAAGCGCCAATGTAACAGAAACCGATTGCCCTACTGACAAGCCGATAACACCTACTTTTTTGCCAGCCAGTATACTACGCTCGGCGATTGTGATCTTGTTTTTGTTGGCTGACGTACGCAATTCAATAAATTCAGTTTCATCAAGCAGATGAACGAGCCTGTGAGACCAGGGATAATGCACCCACACTCCATAATCGGAAATACCACATCCATTCAGGTGTTTCTGGATTTGCGTTGCATACTCATCCGAAGTAAAATCTGCAAAAGGATTTCTGCTTTTAATCAGTTCTTTTAACTGATCATAAATTTCATCTGAAACAAAAACATTAGCTGATTCAATTAAATCATCGAATCTGTTTTTATTTTCTTCAACAGACAACCTGAAAAAAGATGGTTTATAAATATGGTTAAGTTGTCTGCTTTTGTCGAGTAAAAATTCAATTTTTGAATGCACTTTATGTGTATATTTTCATTTATTAAAACGGTGCTTTCCCTTAAATATTCTGTATGCTGAGATTATAATCTATTTCAATTTCCTTTTGTCGTGGTGATATTTCATTTTTGTGCTGAATTGGTGAGTTGATTAACTCAAATATCTTGACTCTTTCATCCGGGTCAGCGGTCGATAATTGCTGTACATCATGGAGAAAAACTGATGTAGCAATCAACCCTTCTTTGGGATAGTAAAACGCACCTTCATTACCCAGACGCTCATCAACGAGAAACCCGACTCTCATACAATTACTAACAGTAGCTGGTGCACAAAGCGCATAAAGTGAAGTTAACTTTAATTGGATTGCCAATGCAACGCCAACCCTGCCTAAATAAATGCTTCCTACACCCAGTCCGGCAACTTCTCTCGAATTCCATAAACCACATAATTCCCCTACACCACCAGGAATCAATTCCTCTACATATTTGTGTATATTGTTATCAAATTTTGTAAGTGCATCCTCAATTGGTAATGGGAAATTACCCTTTGCCACCTGCACCCTTGCACCACCGAAAGTTTTTTCTCCGTTTTCAGACTCAACCATAATAACATAGGTATCCGGGTCTTCAAACCATTTTACTTTGGCAGAAGTTATCATGGAAATCCCATAAATCCTCAGCACTTTCGAATGACCTTCAACGTATTTCTGACAAGCGACAAGATCATCCTGGGCTCTGAATACTCTGATGACTAATTTTATTGGTTCCAAAAATTTCTATACTAAAGGTGTTATTAATAATATTAAAATTTGTTTGAATCGTAAAAAAAGTTCAAAAAAAGTAATTTTATAAAAAAATAGTATTCCCAAACCGCTGCAATCATATTCTTTCACAAATCTAAATTGTATGTTTGCACTCACAAATTTAAGCATCTAATTTATAGATTGGCATGTCGGATGATAAAATAAATATACTGTACGTAGATGACGAACTAAATAACCTTGTTTCATTTAAGGCTGTTTTTCGCACTAAATATAATATACTTACGGCAACAAGTGGCGAAGAAGCTAAAAAAAAGTTACGAGCCAATCCTGTAAATATCATTATTACTGACCAACGTATGCCACAAATGACTGGCGTCGAATTTCTGGAATCAATATTGGATGAGTTTCCTGACCCGGTAAGGATTCTATTAACTGGTTATACTGATATGAGTGCGGTGGTTGATGCAATTAATAAAGGGAAAATCTATCATTACCTCACAAAACCCTGGAATGAGGAAGAATTGGACAGTATTATTATTGAAGCTTACGAAGTTTATGAGGAGCGAATGGCTGAAAAAGAGCTGAACAGTAAACTCACCCTTTCGAATGAACAACTGGAATTTCTCCTGAGGCAAAAACTGCTTTCCTAATCTCAGTTTATAAAATAATATTTTTATCAGTATATTAATATGCCCAATCGCTCAGAATGGTAAAAATAAGTGTTGTCATCATTACTTTCAACGAAGAAAAAAACCTTGCCAGATGCCTTCAATCTGCCCAGGCAGTAGCTGATGAAATAATTGTAGTGGATAGTAACTCAACTGATAACACCCAGGCTGTAGCTCAAAAATATAATGCACAACTAATTCAGCATGAATTTGCAGGATATGGCCAGCAAAAGAACTTTGCCACCCAACAGGCTTCCTATAACTGGATTTTATCTCTTGACGCTGATGAGGCTTTATCAGAACAACTTACACAAAGTATACTTGCTATAAAAAACAACCCCGAATATGATGTTTACCAGATGCCAAGAGTAACCAATTATTGTGGCAAATGGATCAGACACAGTGGTTGGTACCCTGATAAACAAACCCGGATGTACAACAGAACGAAGGGTAGATGGATTGAAAAAAAGGTGCATGAATACTGGGCGCATGCAGATATAAGTGCCAAAAAAGGAACCCTTAGCGGCGACCTTTTGCACTATAGTTTCAACTCAGTATCTGAACATTTAAAAAAGATTGAAAAGTACACGGAATTGGCAGCAACAGAAGCTGTCGCGAATGGCAGGAACACCAGCTTTCTAAAGATCATTATTGGCCCACGCTGGCATTTTTTCTCCAATTTTTTTCTGAAACTGGGCTTCCTTGATGGCTATTCAGGCTATATTGTCTGCAGGCTGTCAGCTTATGCGGCTTTCGTCAAATACAGTAAAATATACCTGCTTAATAAGGCTGCTGGAAAAAATGAATAAACTGACCTGCATTATTACTGTTTGCATACCTTTTGCTATTTAATGACCTCCTTTAGGTTAAATTACAGACCTTTAGTTTAATTTTATCATCAGAAGTAACATTATTCTTCATCAGGCTATGAGTGCAATTATTAAAACCTTTCCTGTTACCGGTATGCATTGTGCTGCATGTGCACTTAATATTGAGCAGGCTCTAAAAAAACAGAAAGGAGTAATAAAAGCAGGAGTGAATTTTGCCAATAATACAGCGCTGCTGGAGTATGATACGGATAATGCCAATCTGGAAAACATAAAAAAAGAGGTAAAAGCTGCAGGATATGATTTGTTGATAGCCGATGATGAAAATACTCCCGAAAAAATCCAGGAACGTAACAGAATGAATTACATGGCGCTGAGGCTTAAAACAACCTGGGCAATTGTATTCTCAATTCCGCTGGTAGTTATAAGTATGCTGGCAATGAATATGCCTTATGCCAATTACATAATGTGGGCCCTTGCCACACCAGTAGTGGCAATATTTGGCAGGCAGTTTTTCATTGGGGCCTGGATGCAGGCCCGCCGCTTCACCGCCAATATGGATACCCTTGTTGCTGTTAGTACAGGTATAGCTTACCTGTTCAGTGTTTTCAACGTACTTAATCCTGAATTCTGGACAGATCGCGAAATGGAGCCCCATGTATATTTCGAAGCCTCGGCCGGTGTTATTGCCTTCATTCTTTTGGGTAAACTGTTGGAAGAACGGGCCAGGGCCAATACCTCGGTTGCAATACAAAAACTCATTGGACTGCAACCTGATTGGGTAACCCGTGTAAAAGAAAATCAGGAAGAAGAATACATCTCCATAAAAGAAGTAAAGGTCAATGACCTGATAGTGGTAAAACCAGGAGAAAAAATTGCAGTGGATGGCATGGTGGTTGATGGCAGTTCGTGGGTAGATGAAAGTATGCTGACCGGCGAACCAATGCCTGCTGAAAAAAAACAAGGTGATAAAGTAACCGGTGGCACAATCAATAATAATGGCAGTTTTACCTTCAGAGCAGAGAAAGTTGGCAGCAATACCCTACTGGCCCATATTATCCGCAAGGTGCAGGAAGCCCAGGGTAGCAAGGCACCGGTGCAAAAGCTGGTGGATAAGATTGCGGGGATTTTCGTACCTGTAGTCATAGGTTGTGCAATTCTCAGCTTTGTACTATGGCTGATACTGGGCGGCGAAGATGGCTTTTATCATGGGTTGATGGCTTTTGTAACAGTGCTTGTTATAGCCTGCCCATGTGCACTGGGCCTGGCTACACCTACTGCTATTATAGCTGGCGTTGGTAAGGGCGCCGAGAATGGCATACTCATTAAAGATGCAGAAAGCCTGGAAACAGCCCACAAAATAACCGCTGTGGTGCTCGACAAAACCGGCACACTCACCGAAGGCAAACCACTGGTAATAGATGTGGCATGGAAGGAAGGAGCCGATGCAGCAATGCTGTCTTCTGTCCTCTTCAGCCTGGAGCAGAAATCACAGCATCCGCTGGCTGCTGCTATCACAACATTCTTTTCAGAATTGGGTACCCCCCCGGTAAATATCCGCTCGTTCGAAAGTATTACCGGAAGCGGCATTACAGGGCTTTATGCAGGCAATCTCTATTTTGCGGGAAACAACAAATTGCTGACTGCCATGAATATCAAAGTTTCAGAAAAGCTGGCGATACAAACGCAAACCTGGCTCAGTGAAGCACGCACGGTGGTATGGCTTACTGACCATGCCAATGCACTTGCTGCTATTGCTATTGCCGATAAAATAAAAAGGGAGGCAGGTATGGCAGTGGGAATTTTACAGCACATGGGCATCTCTGTTTTCATGCTTACCGGAGATAGCGTGCAGACTGCTACGCTCATAGCTAAAGAGGCCGGGATACCTGATTTTAAAGCCGAATGCACACCCAACGACAAATCGGAGTATATAAAAGAATTGCAAGGTCTTGGCTGGAAAGTAGCCATGGCAGGAGATGGCATCAACGACAGCCAGGCGCTGGCACAGGCTGATATCAGTATTGCGATGGGCCGAGGCACTGATGTAGCAATTGAGGTTGCTAAAATGACTCTTATCTCCTCAGATCTTACACTTATTCCCCGGGCAATAGATTTATCCCGCCGCACAGTCCATGTTATCCGACAGAACCTGTTCTGGGCATTCATCTACAATATAATCGGTATCCCTTTGGCTGCAGGCATTCTTTACCCTGTCAATGGTTTTCTGCTCAATCCTATGCTGGCAGGTGCAGCAATGGCCCTAAGTTCTGTATCAGTAGTAAGCAACAGCCTCCGGCTGAAATGGAGCAAACTGGCTGTATCTGAAATGTAAACCCTGTGACATATTCATCGGCATCATATTATGCGCTCATTATCATTAACAACGCCACTGCTATCTCTTATCGTTTTGTGTGAATTAATAGTCGCGAAACTCACTACCGAGGTAAAGCATAATAATTCATTTTAAGTGCATTAACCACTTTTATCTCTAACCCTGCTAAACTATCTTTGCCCTATGCTCCACAGCCTGCCAAGAGAAGACAATTATATGCATAAGGGAATGAGAAAACAACTCGTTCAGATACTTCGCGACAAAGGCATAAAGGATGAGAATGTACTTGCCGCAATTGAACGAGTACCCAGGCATTTTTTTCTGGATCCGGCTTTCGAGCGCCAGTCCTACGAAGACAGGGCCTTCCCTATTACAGCCGGCCAAACCATTTCACAACCTTATACTGTTGCTTTCCAAACCCAGCTGCTCGACATAAAGAAATTCGATAAAGTACTTGAAATAGGCACGGGCAGCGCATACCAGGCCTGCGTATTGGCCGAGTTGGGTATTACTTTATATACCATAGAACGGCAACGTGCATTATATGATCATGTGGGCCAGTTTATGCTGATAAAAAAATACCCCAACATCAAGCGTTTCTATGGTGATGGTTTCGAAGGGCTCCCCTCTTTTGCACCTTTCGATAAGATTATCATTACCTGTGGCGCACCATTTGTTCCACCCAAACTGCTGACCCAACTAAAACCAGGTGGCATAATGGTAGTTCCGGTAGGTGATGAAGGCAAGCAAAAAATGTTGCGCATTACCAAAGATAAAGTAGGCAATGTGACGGAAGAAGAAATGGGCAATTTTATGTTTGTACCCATGCTCCAGGGCAAAAACCACACTAAATGACAAAGGCTGCAATAGCAGCCTTTAAGTCAGAAATCTTAATAAGAATTATTTCCCGTTAGGTTTCTTTACATCATCACGGGCATCGCCTTTGATGTAGAGCGTATACCTTTTTTCGCCATGCGGTGTAATCGCATCACTTTGAATATAAACTTCCTTGTTAAAGATACCTTTTTGTTCTTCAGTTTTCAGGCCTAGTTTTATCCAACCCTTACCACCCGGCATAACCGGTGTTTTGATCCATTCCACACCAGTACAACCACAGGAAGGCGTTACATTCATTACATTAAGCGGTCTTGTACCGGTATTCGTAAATTCAAAAGTTGTGAAAGCAACAGGGCCACGAGGAATGATACCGTAATCATGTGTATCGCCACCCTCAAATTTAAACTGTGGACCATCTACTTTTTGCTGGGCAATTAACTGGCCTGAAACACCTAAGGTAAGGCAGAATAATGCGATCATTAATTTTCTCATATCTGATATTTTATTTCTGAAAGTTGTTATTTTTAAAATAGTTGGCAACTGCCAACTATTTAATGTTATGAATCAGTTTAATCATAATTATTTATTACCAGCTGGTGGTGGAGCCATTTCAGGTTTAGCCTCTGCTGGCTTTGGTTTTACGTTCCCTGTAATGTGCAGTTTCATAGGATTCTGCTGCGCATTTGAGGTAATAAATACATCTTTATTGATCATTCCCACACGACCGGTAGTGTTATAGGTTACATGAATAACCCCCTTATGATTGGGAAGAATCGGATCTTTGGGAAACGAAGGAACCGTACAGCCACATGAACCATGAGCTTCACTGATAATGATTGGCTTTTTACCAACATTTTTAAATTCAAAATCAGTTTCAGCCAAAGGCCCTTCCATAACATCGCCATAATCATGGGTCTCTTCCTTGAATTTAAATTTTCCAGCCTTAGGGTCTACAACGGGAGCGGCAGTTGCACCATTTGCTTGTGGTGTAGCAGCTGCTGCAGTGGGAACCGGACTCACTGAAGTTGGCACCTTATTCTGTGCCTGCACCGATGCAGCATAAAGGCTCAAACAGAAAATTGATACAATTATTTTTTTCATCAGATACTGTTGTTTTTTACCAGAAACACTCCGGTATATTATTAAATTGTGTTGGCAGGTTTTTACTTTCTGAACTGGAACTTCAATGTTATCAATATGCTACCATACCGCTCACAATTTAATTGCACTTTACAAGTTTACCTCTTAGTATTAACCAATTGCTTTTACACGAACCCTGACGAATAATTGGTTTTACTACTTCAATAACCCACTGACTTGAAACTAACGAATTACGACTTAATTAGTCTTTATCATAGATACATTCTCAGGCACAGATCCAGTAGGAGCCTTTTCAACTGTACCCTTGATTGTAAGTACCTTTGTACCAGCGTTCGACACTACTGTAATAGTTTTTGTAAACGGAGTAGGCTTTCCCTTGGTGTGGTAAGCCACATTGATAACGCCTGTGGCCCCGGGAGCTACCGGATCCTTCGAAAACTGAGGCACAGTGCAACCGCATGATGGCTGAGCCTTCTCAATGGTTATTGGTTCGCTGCCGTTGTTCTTAAATGTAAACTCACAGGTGGCATCAGGGCCTTCCATAACCGTACCAAAATCGTGCGTGGCATCTGTAAAAGCCATATCATCTGCTTTCAGATTAGTGGCTGGCTTGGGAAGTGCCAGATCACTGGGGACTGCTGATGTGGTAGAAATGGTTTGCTGTTCGCTTTCCTTGTTCTTTTTGTGCTGCCCGAATGTAATACTGGTGCACATCAACAACAATGCTACTGATAGAATCGTTTTTTTCATCTTTAACTGGATTTAGCTTTCTAAAAAATAATAGAATCAAATTTACGACCAAAATTTTATATCCTTAATTTTTTATTGTTAAAACCTTTAAAAACCTTCAGGCTCAAGGTTATTTTTAACTTTTAGTGCGCTTGAATTCGTATTTTCAAACATCAGTTATCCGATACAAATAATAAGAGATTTATTGCCCAGACATATTGCAGTCAATAGTATTCATAGGAGTAATAACTCACGTATAGAATATCTATCGAGCTTGCACAGTATAGGTCGGGATTTTTATTATCGACCTATACGGCGGCGGATTTGCAATCGCTTTAAGTCTTTGCCAGACCCTGTACTGAGCCTGCCGAAGCCTGTACTGAACTTGCCGAAGTATAAAATTTTCAAAAACAATAAGTAAACCTCAGAAAATATAAAAATTGTGCTGAAAAATTTATAAAAAGGTTTGTTTTTAAAAAGATTTTGCAAAAATCAGGAGAGTTTTGACAAAATAAAATGTAAATATCTACCCCTCTTTCTACTCCACCCATCTCACCCTTTCCCTGCCGGATAATAATGACGGTAAGCCGCTTCAATAAACCCATTTCCCAATACAGATAGATTAATTGCTGTATACATAATCACAACACAATCTGTATTATCAATGGCACCAATCCAGTCCGATTCCAATACAGCATGATCCCCCGCCCTGCTGCCATCCGACAACAGAATACTGAACCATTGCCACACTTGCCAGTTGGTATTGGTATTGTCCATTATGCCATCATTGATCCAGATAGGCAGAAAACTATCCCCTACATAAATAACTCTTGGTTTTACTACTCCCGCAACAGTGGAAAATGTAACCTCAGGATAACTGAAAACCTCCGTAGTTATAGGGTATATAAGGTTCAAAGACCTGGCTATATCATCATCCGATGCCCTTGGTTCGGTAGTATGAACAATATTTTTCCAAACAGGATGTACCATTTTTATGCCTCTGAGCTGCTCCATATACCTTATCAGGCTGTCGGCAGCCAAATAGGAACCATATACCGACCAATGCACTCCCTGTTTAGGATAAAGCAATTCCTTCGAATCCTTTTTCAATGCACAAAACCAACCATTAAAATCTATCTGATTGATATGAAGTGAATCGCCTGTTCTCAGGTAAGTGGCAAGATTATCAGTTGTCCGAATTGGCTGCTTCATGTCTTCCGGAAAAAACTCAGGATACATATACTCTTTAGCCGGAGCATGAATCAGGATAAGTGATTTACCAAGGCCGGCCAGAGTATCACTTATAGCCTTGAGCATAACCATCTTTTTCAAAACCGAATCATAGCCTATATAATCTCCGCCATAATAACTGTTGATATAACTATCCATATACAAATTATGGCCTTTTCCTTCCACCGCCTTCCATGTATGCAATACACCAAACAAGTTGTATTCGAACTGATTATTTAGCCGTATCAGATCGGGCCGGAAACCCATTCCCTCATCAAGATATTTACCTTTCTTAACCTGATAAGTACCAGCCATCCAGTCTTTCC
The DNA here is from genome assembly GCA_903904855.1 of uncultured Bacteroidota bacterium. Taxonomy (GTDB): domain Bacteria; phylum Bacteroidota; class Bacteroidia; order Chitinophagales; family Chitinophagaceae; genus Nemorincola. The sequence continues at coordinate 41,802 of CAIVEH010000028.1, forward strand.
AGGCAAAATCAGCATCCTTTGCCGGGGGCGGATAATTATACAATTCACCACTTTTCACAACCGATAACAATTGTTGCAGTGAGGGTATAAATAATATCAAAATAACAGAAAATAAAAGGCAGCTTTTTACTTTAGGCTCCATTTTCTAAAATCTGAAATAGATAAAAGGATTGAAAGTGGAAACGGTTATCCGACCGGCACAAATGATCAGCAATAGAATTGTTACAAACGACATGACGAAGTGCATTTTTAGTGAATAATCGGAATAAAATATTTTCTGATGTATCCGCTCACCCCACTTCGTTATCGTGAAAAAAGAAAAGAAAATAGCCAGGGCCAGCATAACCACATTTTCCCGGTTGGGCTGCCAGTAAGTTTTATCGGGTTGCCAGGTAAACATACGCTGGAGATAGGAAAGTGAGCTTTGCAATTGCTCTGTGCGGAAGAATACCCAGCCAACAAGTACTACAATAAATGTATAAATAAAGGAAGCCTTGCCCAGTTTTGACAGCCACTTACCTAAAAATAAACGTTCCAATACAAGGAAAAGACCGTGATACGCCCCCCAGATTATAAAGCCCCATGCAGCGCCGTGCCATAAACCCGAAGCAAGAAATACCAGCCACAAATTGAAATACAGGCGCATTTTGCTGTTTACCCGGTTTCCACCTAATGGTATATAAAGATAATTGCGCATCCATGCTCCAAGCGTTATATGCCACCGCCGCCAGAAATCAGTAATCGAGACTGCCGTATACGGATTATTAAAATTCTCCGGAAACCGGAAACCCATCATCAGCCCCAGCCCGATGGCCATATCTGAATAACCGGAAAAGTCGAAATATATCTGAAAGGTATAATTAAGCGCCCCAAACCACGCCGCCGATGTAGTTAACTGGTCAGGATGAGAACTGAATACCACTTCGGCTGTTACACCAAGCACATTGGCAATTAATACTTTCTTGCCCAGACCAATAAAAAAACGATAAAGCCCCCGTAGCCTCAGTTCGTTACTCTCATTATTGATATGGTCATAAATCTGATCAGCAAATTCATGAAATCTGATAATAGGCCCTGCAATCAATTTGGGGAAAAGAATGATGTATAACTGGTAATCCCAGAAATTTTTCAATGGTTTATGCACTCCCCTGTAAACATCAACAACATAAGTAAGTGTTTCGAAAGTATAAAACGAAATACCTATAGGTAGTACCAGTTTTGTCCAGGAAAGGGTTTTAATTCCGAAATGCTGAAATAGGGTATTTACATTTTCCACAAAAAAATTACTGTACTTGAAATAAACCAGCAATCCCAGGTTAATAAACAAAGAGAGACATAAAAGCAATTTCCGGGATAGTTTGTTTGTGGTTTGAGACATCAATCTTACCACATAAAAGTCAATAACCGTAGTACCCAGTATTACAAAAATAAATTGTGGCGCACCCCACGAATAGAAAAAAATGCTGCCACATAAAATTACTGCATTCTTATATTGCTTGTCTGCCCCGAAATAAATCAGAAAAAAGATAGGCAGAAAATAAAAAATAAAAACAATGCTGCTGAAAACCATTTTGCTAAGTTATAAATGTTTTCAAAAGTGCGGAAAAAATAAAACATCGCTTACCAGAAAAACTAAACCCATTTCAGTGTGAAAAAAGTTATTCTGCTATGTCAGAAATAAAGAAGGCAACATTATTGATCGTACATTTGCGTTTTTTAACGGTTTTTGACAACCGATTATTTTTATTTGCTGATATGCTTAATACAATAGAATCCGCCTTAGAAGACCTGAAACTTGGGAAATTGCTGATAGTTGTGGATGATGAAGACAGGGAAAATGAGGGCGACTTTGTAACTGCCGCCAGGAATGTTACCCCCGAGATTATCAATTTTATGTCGAAATTCGGACGGGGATTGATTTGTGCGCCGCTAACTGAAAGCCGCTGTGCTGAGTTGCACCTCAACCTAATGGTGGAAAACAATACGGTGCTGCACCAAACACCTTTTACAGTTTCTGTCGATCTTATTGGTAATGGCTGCACTACCGGCATCTCAGCCCCCGACAGGGCAAAAACCGTTCAGGCTCTGATTGATCCGGCCACTAAACCTGATGATCTTGGACGGCCAGGCCATATTTTCCCCTTGAGGGCAAAGGATGAAGGTGTGTTACGAAGAGCAGGCCATACTGAGGCTACTGTTGATCTTGCAAGACTTGCTGGTTTCGAACCAGCTGGTGTTCTGGTAGAGATAATGAACGACGATGGCACCATGGCCCGCCTGCCCGAACTGATGGAAATTGCAAAGAAATTCGATCTCAAGATCATTTCAATCAAAGATCTTATCCATTACCGGCTGCAAACCGAAACACTCATAAAAGAGGAAGTGCGGGTACATATGCCCACAAAATATGGCAATTTTGAATTGGTGGCTTTCAAGCAAACCAATACCGGTGAAACTCATCTGGCCCTGATAAAGGGCATTTGGGAAAAAGAGGAACCGGTTCTGGTCAGGGTGCATAGTTCTTGTTTCACCGGTGATATACTCCATTCCCTGCGATGCGATTGCGGCGATCAGCTGGTGGCTGCCATGGAAATGGTAGAAAAAGCTGGAAAAGGCATTGTGCTATATATGAATCAGGAAGGCCGTGGAATTGGCCTGTTCAATAAACTAAAAGCATACAAGCTACAGGAAGAAGGTAAGGATACAGTGGAGGCCAACCTTGCACTGGGATTCAAAACTGATCAGCGCGATTATGGCGTTGGTGCACAGATATTGCGCCACCTGGGTGTTTCAAAGATGAGACTTATGACCAATAACCCTAAAAAGCGTGCCGGGATAGTGGGTTATGGCCTTGAAATTGTAGATAATGTGCCAATTAAAATAAAACCCAATGAACACAATGCTTTCTACCTGCAAACCAAGAGGGACAAAATGGGGCATGAAATTTTAAATTCAATTTAATTATTCGCACGCATTATCAATTTACCTCTATGGAGTACCAGCTTCAACTGGCAGATGAGAAAGTAAAACCCCATCAGATAACTACGTTACATCTGGTTTGTTCATTTGCTTTTTTGGGTGCAGGGGCTATAATAACCATATACAATTATACCATTCCGGTTTGGGGCCTGGCATTATTATTGGTTGGTATTGCGTTGCTTGCTTTAACAATTTTCAGGAATAGCTGGGTTAATGACAAAAAAGTAAATCCCGCGCTCAGAATAATTGAACTGGTTATTGCAATAACCTTTACAGTTTATTCATTATTAATGCAATGGAAATTCCCTATTGTAATTTATGGCGGATTAAGTGCTGCCCTCCTGTTTGCTCTTTTCTGGGAGCGCAAAGCAGGCAGTAAATTATATATATATGTAGATGATGATGGACTACGATTGCCTGTCGTACGTCGCAGGTTTATTCCGTGGAGCGAGGTTGAAGTAATTGTACTGAAGTACGGAACACTCACCATCAATTGCCTCGATAACCACCTTTTTCAATGGAGTGTTTCTGTACCTGAAATCAACGTTGATGCATTCGACGCTTTTTGCAGTACTAAAGTGGAAGAGAGCATAGAGAAGAGAAGAAATAATGAATGGTAGTTAAATGATTTGGTGATAAATGAACTTCGACTTGATAAGCTTACAGCCTTAGGAGTATAATGTCCTTTTTTTCACCGTATCACAGTCAGGACAAAATATTTTACGTAATGTTGCGTTTAGTTAAATCAACAAAATTTTATACTGTAACATCAAATTTTCAAACAGACAACCTTTTTAAACCAAAACATTTTTTATGAAAAAAACAATATTACTGACCTCAATTCTCTTCGCAGCAACCACGGCGATAATAATTTCCTGCAAAAAAACAAGCAATACCACCAACAATATTATCATTAACCATATGCCAGCGTTTACAGTAAATGGTATCCATGATATTACCCTGGTTAATGCCGGTGCAAACTATATAACATTACCAATTACGGTACAATATTCCGATTCAGCCCAGGAGGTTGTAACACTTTCATTATCTGCATTACCATCCAATGTTAATATGGATACAACCTGGATAACCAGTGGAATACCAACATTTTCAACTAATATCAATATTGCCGACACAACACTTGATGGAGCTACACCAGGCAATTATCCGATGATCCTTACTGCTACTGGCGCTACCTCAGGCAAGAAAACCTATCCTTTTAACCTGAAAATAGTTGCTGAAACACCTTGCATTGCCCATATTGTAGGTAAATATTCTGACTGTTATTATAGCTGCAGCACTGGTGGCTACTATGCAGATAGTGTATATTCCGATCCTGTAACTGTGAACAAAATATGGTTCTCTAATATTAATAATACCGGAATAAAAATTTATGCCAGGTACAATTGCGGCACACAACAGCTGACTATACCTGCACAAACTGTCGGTGGTGTTACTTATTCAGGATCCGGAAGTGCATATTATTCGCTTACATCTCATCATATATCCGTGAATTTGAACACTGGAACAACCTTTTGTTCTTTGAGTATGAATTAATCAACTACTGATTTTATATTATAAATAAATCCTCCATCATAAAAGAATGGAGGATTTTTTATATCCGATTATTGTTCAGACAGGATAGTTTCGATGTATAAATGCCAATAAATCTACTACTTTCATCGTTCAAATGAAGACAAGAGTTATTTCTTCGTTTTGAAGTGAAATTTATGCCTTATTTTTTAAGAAACTTAATCATTGTCCTGTTGTTTATACCCTTTGTCCTAAATGGGCAAATACTATCTACTTTTTTCAGTGAAATGGGAAAAAATAAAGTAAAGATGTTTGACAACGAACTCACAGATTGGAATAAATCCATCAGCAGTAAAAAGCAATGCCTTATAGCCGACAATGACAAAAAGTTCCATGCCACTATTTATTATGGCAAGGATGGCAGCATGGTAAAACTCAAGATCATACCGGGCCGTGCAAAACGCAGGATGCAAATATGTTTTCTTAAAAGCAATGGTTTGTATCTTGGCAAAGCTTATTACATGAGTGGCAAAAATGATGATGCCGCCAAATCTCGCTTGCCACTTTTGCCGCCGCCGCCACCACCGCC
>CAIVEH010000029.1 GCA_903904855.1 uncultured Bacteroidota bacterium
CTTTAATTTATTCATTTTTTATAAAATATTACTTAGTATACAACTTTTGCTGGGGCGACTATTTGCAAAAATTCAATAGACGAGAAACAATAAGAAAAAACATTTTCATTGTTGTGATAATAGGTTTAGTGATTTCAATTATTGGAGGGTTAATAACTAATTACATAACTAAATTGCATTAGTTTCAGTCCAAGCAGATTCTCTCAAAGCAGAGCCAGCACGGTGACGAGAACTCTGCGGCAACCTGTCCTGCCATGGCGAATCAGGGCTCTGAAGCTGAAATGTAGACCACTCCCTTTCGAATCCAACCAGACATAATAACTCCGATAATAAAATCCTAACTTTGATTAGCTAAAAACATTAACTATGAATATAGCAGCAGAAAAAGAAGTACTGATCCACCGGCTAAACGGAGTGAAGGATATATCTTAGCTGCATGCTGTAAAAGACCTCTTAGACTTCGCACAAACAACTCATGATTTACAGATTGAAAAAGAACTTGTAATTGGCATAAAGCAATCAGATAACCGCGATGTACGTTCTTGTAAAGTAGTCTGGGCAGAGATCAGAAACCGCTATAAACATTGATTAACTCTAAAATAATTTCATTACATGTAGCCTTCGAGTTGGTTTAAACATTACAACAATTCAGTCCAACAAATTCCCTTAATTTTGTACTAAATGTTACCCGATGATACCCGACATAAAATTGAAAATATCACTTCAGGATCTCTCATTGAGGGGCCGCAGGATAATTGCACAGCAATCAGAAATTCATTATGCAACCGCTTTAAAACAAGTACAACGGTTAAAACAGACTTCGAAGGTAATGCAATCATCAAAGAAGAGCAGGCCCGCTTTATAGAAGATTTTTGCACCAAAAGTAATTTGTGGCATACTCAGATTCCAGGTGAAGACCGCTACCTGACCCGTGGCGGTGAAGCTAAAGTTTATCTTCATCCCGACAATCGCCATGTTATTAAGAAAAGCCCATGCCTTGCAAATTGAAGCACCAATTGGCTATTGGGCAGTGAGGAATAAAAACAGGATACTTATTGAAATCAAATATGGCTTTGATTATTTGTTGGCCGATATCCTTTATAATAGCAGGTTAAGCAAAAGAAATGAGGCGCTTAAACAGTTTCGGCAATTGTATGAATCAGCTAACTAGGCTTATGGCCCGTTTCTAATCCAGCTCCGCATCCGGGTTATTTCGGTTCAGCAGGCGGTATTCTATTCCATCCTTCAGTTCGTTACCGGCAAATAAAACTGGTATTTTATTTCTCTCGCGGTCATAGTATATCACATTCGTCAATACCGTACCATAATTGAAAATAATGGTTGCCTGCAGGTCTCCTATACCCGACGATATAGCTGATAGGTAGTAGATACCTTCTTCCTGTATCTCCCATTTTTCCTTTGCCAGGTATGCGAGTACTATTTTCCTGTTGTCTTCGTCTGTATAAGGCGTTACAATCTTACTCAGCCTGAATTCGAAATACCGCATATAGCAAGCCCAGCCGCTACCCAGCACGGTTACAGGCACTACTAAAAACCAATATATTTTCTTGACAAGCGAATCTTCAAGGTTGTGGTTATAGCTCAGTACCAGCCAGATAATGCCTATACCCAGCAAATACCAGGTATAGCGGTATAAGTAATTATCACCTTTTACCACCAGCCTGTTGCTGTCGTAAGTTCTGGCAAAATCCACATCAGCCATCTGCGAATATTTCAACCAAATTACAACAAAAAATTTATTCGCATATTGCCCGAAGAAAGCAGGTAGTAAAATATAAATAAATTTGTATTTGGAAAATAATAGTTTCCTTATAGCCCTGATCGGAATAGCCACAAGCCTGAACCAATGTCTTTGGATTCGAGAACATCATATGAAGGCATATCGGCATTATCTATCCGCGTATTATCCTCCTGCATCTCTTTTCCTGTCGAAAAATCGGCATGGTAAATGGCTTTTTCAAACCGTTCTTCCTGAATATCGGTTTTCTGCTTAGGTATTTCTCCCGACTCGTTTGGAAAAATGACTTCATCATTATTCTGGATGTTGTATATCATGGTATAATTGTGTTGGATTAATGAACCTCGTAATTATTTAAACAATAGTTATCTCAGGCAGTTGTATCATGCGACTTGTTTTCCAGTTGTTCGCTTGGCTTTACTGGCTGTTTATTGGTTTTATTTAAATCATCACCTATTGCTAAAGTACCAGTTGGAGTGCTCTCGTAATCATCCCCATCTATATGACTGAGATGGATATCCTTATCCTGGTCATAAATATCAATCCTTTCAATAGCATCAGATAATGCCGAATCCACATTCAGTTCATTGCCAAAAGGCGCCGGATTTGTTGATTTATTATCCCGCATATTTTGTGGTTTTTATTAGCTCAAAAGTATTTCCTTATGCCTGTGAAAGTCTTACAGAATTGATGGAAATGATAGTGAAATTCATACTTTAAAGGGTAATTACTATTTTTGGAACACGATAAAACTATGAACCACCATTTTACATATCGGCTTGGCACTATAAACGACCTGCAGCAACTCAAAGACCTGGGTTTGCTCGCCTATGGCCTTATCCAAGATAGGCTAACTCCTGAGAACTGGCAGACCATGGAAACCGGCCTTAAAAATGAAGAACGGGTTGCCCAATTAATCAGTATTTCTGTTTCCTATGTATGCCTGGATGGCGATAAAATTGTGGGTATGGCCTACCTGATGCCGCATGGCAACCCTACCGAAATTTATCCTGCCGACTGGGCCTATATACGCATGGTAGGGGTGCATCCAGATTACAGGGGTAGGGGTATATGCAAACAACTAATGCAAATGGTATTAAATCAGGCCAGGCTATCTGAAGAAAAAACACTTGGTCTCCACACTTCTGAAGTAATGGAAGACGCCATGCATATTTATGAAGATATGGGCTTCAGGAAAGTAAAAGACCTTGGGCCAAAATTCGGTGTGCAGTATTATCTATATCAATTGGACCTTTAGAATAAGCCAGATTGTGGTCTGAATTGTTTCGCACTTATAAATCAGATGAAAGTGACCTGCTGAAATTCATACCATAATTCAGGCTTTTGAAAACCGAATCTTATTGTTTAGTTTTATTTAAACTTTCTGACTATGCAACCTGGCCCCTATGAGCAGGTACCGCTCACCGAGGATGACCGGAATTTACTGATGGCTGTTTATAAAGTGCGCAGGCGTATCCTGTTAATGGCCTGTTTCTTTGTGATGTTTATGGCATTTTTAGGATCTCAGCACGGAATTGACAATTATGACCGGTATACAGGTAAACTTGTTTCAAGATGGGAGGAAACCTATGATTCACGTTTTCTAAACCGGATGGGTATCTGGATGGTAAATATCGGTTTTCTCGAAATACCTCTTGGTTCGTGCTTCCTGTTAATCTGGTACAAAAAAGTACGACCCATCACCAGGGACCTCAAAGCTGGAGTGAAGGATATTATTCCTTACCAGATAATACGGAAAGAATATTTCCCGCTTACGGGCCGGTTTTATGTAGCGCTCGATGACCCCAATTACCTGCACCACGAAATAGATGAAGATACCTATTACAATTGTTCGGAAGGAGGCTTTATCTATGTATACAGGGCCCCCAAATCTAAATTTGTTTTCGAAGAGAGCGGGCGATTTATAATATTGTAATATAGAATTTGCCAAACTATGAACCTTGAATTGGCTTTTATATTCGAAAATGAGTAATTATAGAAGATTTTCTGATTATTAATCCTCCCAATGATTTATAGGATGTAGAATATTGTATTTATATAAATCTAAAAGAGTAAATCATTGTCTAATATTGCGCTACACTATCGACTCATTTGCATAGACTTGTAATCTATCTTATGGTGGAAGCTAGAACCGGCAACATAATATTAATTTTGTGAGCATATTTCTTTAGTAATAAAAGATAAACTTATCTTTATCTCTTGGGTGAAATTTGCAACTACTATGAATATAGAAAAGGAAATTGATTTCAAGGCTTTATTTGAAACTGTTCCGGGGTTATATCTAATCCTGCTGCCTGACCTGACAATTGTAGCTGTAAGCGATGCTTATGCCATGGCAACAATGACAAAAAGGGAAGCTATAGCTGGCCGCAACCTCTTTGATGTATTCCCTGGTAATCCTGCTGATTTAGCTGCCAATGGCGTTTCCAACCTCAGGGCTTCACTGGATTTTGTTCTGAAAAACAGAACAACTCATACAATGACGGTGCAGAAATATGATATTCGCCGACCCGATGGGATCTTTGAAGAAAGATACTGGAGCCCGGTGAATAAGCCTTTGTTCAATGACTCGGGAGAGGTTAGTCATATCATTCATTCAGTGGTAGATGTTACTGAAATCATACTACTGCAGAAAGAAAAAACAGCAAAAGATAAAATTGCCGACGACCTTGCAGTTGAAATTTATAAACACTCACAGGAAATTCATAAACTGAATGCAGAACTGGAGCATAAAGTAGCTGAGCGTACATCGGAACTGGAAAGTGTTAATCAAACAATTTCGGACTACAAATTTGCTTTAGATGAATCCAGTATTGTGGCAGTAACCGATCAGCGGGGAATAATACAGCATGTAAATGATAATTTCTGTATCATATCAAAATACTCAAGAGAAGAATTAATAGGCCAGGATCACCGGATAATTAATTCGGGCCATCATTCAAAGGAATTTATCCGCGACCTGTGGCAGACCATAGCCAATGGCAGCATCTGGAAGGGCAAGTTGAAAAACAAAGCCAGGGATGGTACAATATACTGGGTAGATACCACTATAGTTCCATTTCTTAACCATAAGGGTAAGCCTTTTAAATACCTGGCTATCCGTTCGGATATAACTTTGCAGATGCAATTTTTGGAGGAATTGGAGGCGAAAGTACAGGAACGAACTTTGGCTTTGACAGAGTCACTGGTGCGGGAAAAAGATCTCAACGAAATGAAATCCCGGTTCGTATCATTTGCATCGCACGAATTCCGCACGCCATTAACCAATATTCTGGCCAGCGCCTCTTTAATTGAAATGTATGCAGGCAATGACCAGGCTGAAAAACGGGCCAAACACATCAATCGAATTACCTCTGCCGTAAAATCACTTACAGAAATTCTTAACGATTTTCTTTCACTGGAGCGGCTGGAGAAAGGTATTATTGAGGTTGAAAAATGTCTTTTTAACCTGCCGGCATTCGTAAAAGAAATCCTGGAATCTACTGAAGGTATGATGAACCGTAAGTGCCAGAAAGTAATCTACGGGCATCAGGGTGAGGAAATGATTGAGCTGCCTGAAAAAATACTGAGAAACATCCTCCTGAACCTTGTATCAAATGCCAGCAAATATTCAGCTGAAGAGAAAGAAATTCAGATTACTTCCTGCATTTATGATGGTAAAGTTACAATAAGAGTTAAGGACCAGGGCATAGGTATTCCGATTGCAGATCGGGAAAAGCTATTTGGGGAATTTTTCAGGGCAGGGAATGTTGGTAATGCCCAGGGCACGGGCCTTGGGCTGGCTATTGTAAAAAAATATGTTTCGATACTAAACGGGGATATCAGTTTTGTCAGCGAGCCTGGTGAGGGTACTACCTTTGTTGTGGAGTTTCCATTATTTTAACCTGAGGCAGTACCGCCTGACTATGTTATTTATTTTGTCTTATATCATAGTTTAGGTTTATTATCTGATGTTTATAAAATTAAGCCCTAACTCCGACAATTGTTACGTAATCGAAAATGCTATTTATATGATAGTCAAACAATTAGAAATGGAACAGATTACGCAATCGATTACGTATAAATGGCCTATAGATATTTCACAAAATATTGTAAAACAGACACTTACAACATTAGATTACGTAACACCATGCGGAGTTAGGGATTAATTTGTCTCCGAGGTTAATTTTTCCCTGTTCCTGAAGCTGCATTATTGCTGTTGCAGTAAATAGTTTAGATATAGAGCAAGTCAGGAAATTCGTGAAACTATCTATGGGTTCAGTATGGCGGATGCGCCTGGTGCCATATCCTTTTAAATAGAACAGTTTCCCATCTTTAACTATGCCTATAGATATTCCGGGTATGTCGTTTTGGTCCATTGCACTGGTTACAATAGAGTCAATTCCTGGTATTGAATAGTATATACTATTTTGGGACCAGGCTGAAAAGCTATTTCCTGTAATCAATAGCCATAGAAATGTGCAGAATATTACACAACGCTGAGCAGGGTACATACGTATTTATAAAATTATGAAAAAACAGCAAAATTCAATGCTTAGTATGTCACTAAGCAGGTTAATGATTAGTTTCGATTCTAGTAAGGTATACCTATAGGGTACCTTTGTTTCATTTCTAATGGCTCAATTCCCCCGCAGGAATGTGGAATCACTGGTACTCTCACTCAACCCGGCAATTTGAATAAGTAACGTATGCCTTTTTATAAACTTTCTTTCACTTTATTTTAATAATTCTGAATACTTTGTACTTTAATGCCATGAAGTATATATGCCTCCTACTTATTCTCTTTACAGTAAGTGCAAAAGCACAGGTGCTGTTCGATGAGGAATACAAAGACTGCAATACCAATAAGCCCTGTTATTATTGCGGCGACTCAGTAGCTCACTATAAAAAAAGGATCGATGAACGATTGCAATACACCATAGACCATGGGCTGCATAAGTGGATGAGCACCAGTGGCCATATGTATTTTGAGTTTGAAGTTGACTCCACAGGCCATTCCTGCGTAAAGAGCATCAAAGATGAGACACATATGTCGGATATGAAAAATAATTTAAGAATATGCATTAATGGGTTGTACGACTGGCAACCTGCCATCTTAAATGGTCATCCTATCAACTCAACATTGATCATTGACCTTCGTTTTTTAGGCAACAGGGCCACCGTCGGATTCGTGAAACCTGATGCCTTTTGATCATTCGGGGTAGATAGAGGGCGTGGGATTAAGCTGCGGGTAAGATTGTTTTAGTATTCATTCCTTACTTCGCAGCATAAAAATCCCACACCATCTTTCCGATCTCTGCTATGGTTTTTGCATTCTCCTCGTCTTTGGCAGGCGATTTTGCTATGAAAACTGCTACAGCTATATGCTTGCCATCAGGCAGTTGAATAATGCCTATGTCGTTGAATGCTGTGCACACATTGGCTGTGTCGCGTCCGGAGGTGCCGGTTTTGTGCCCTATTACTGTGCCAGGGGGTAGTAAGCCAGGGAGTCGGTCTTTGCCGTTGGGGGCTTCCACCATTGCTTTCCAAAGGATAGCACGGCTGGTATCGGAAAGTATTTTATGAGTATAAAATTTATTCAGCAGCCCAACCGCTCCCATAGGCGTTATCCAGTTGCGATAAAGCGAATCGTTGCGCATATGCCGGTAATCGGTACCCACGCCTATTTCGGTTATGCCCAGGGTATGTATATATGCTTCAACAGCACCCGGTCCGCCGTCCATGGCAAAGATTACATTGCTGGTCACGTTGTCGCTCTGGCCAATCGAGTATGCCAATGCCTCCGGAATAGTAAGGTCAAAAGGTGCATGAGGATGATCTTTCTGCAACGTACTATGAGTGGGTTGTGTGAGGTCATAAGCAGTGATGTGCAGCCTGACATTGCGGTCCAGCTTACCCGAATCAACCAAGTGAAGCAATGTAATTGCCTGTGGAAATTTACAGGTGCTCATCATGGCATAGTGTTCGTGGCCATTAATACTCAGTGTGTCTCCAGGTTCCAGGTGCATCACTGCCACACCAATATTCAGATGCTTTGCACCAATGTAGGCAGTAATTTTACTGCGTAATGAGTCTGTGTGGTGCATACCGGCAACAACATTATCCTGTTTATCGGCCTTTGCTGGTTTATTGGTATTGTCGCCGCAGGAAGTACACAGTACTGCGAATATGGATATGGCTGCTATAAGGTGTGATAATTTGCGAGGCATATGGTTGGTGGTTTTACTCAATAAAAATAGGGTGAAATCTGGAACGGGAAGCAAAATTTTCAACGGTTTGACCACATTAAGCGCTTCTGAAGCAACTCTTGTTTTGTTCCTTTTCAGGAGCTAACGAACTGAGCTATTAAAATTACCAGATACACCCATTCCCGGTTTATTTTCATCAATATTATTGTATATTGTCAACCAATAGAACTACAAAATGAAGAAACTCATAGTATTGCTGCTGGTAATTGGCGCATATTCAGCATCTGGCAAAGAACCTGAGGAAACCTTGAGCCTTAGCCAGAAATTGCCTGCTGGTTTCGCTCCGGGGTCATCGAGGAGCAGCGACGAAAGTAGTGTTCACTTCTTCTACGATGTAGACCTTGGCTATACAGTTATGTCGGCAACCGGGCCTTATAAGTTTAACCAGGGAGCCTTTATGTATGGAGGCGATGTTGGTATAAGGTTCAATGTTAACTCAAAAAATATAGCCACAGCTAACCACGTGGCTATAGCTGTGGGTGGCTATAAAGCCGACCTAAAGGACTTTCATTCAAGTACCCTTCGGGCTCATTTCTCTTATACACACTTTGGTTGTCTGGGTGGTAGCGATGTATCAGGTCTGTATTGGCAGGTAGGGATAACGCCTACTTACCTTTACACAGTAACCGATAAAAACAGCAACGATTATTCCAGCCATGCGAACCGGTTATTCTTTGAACCGATGATATCTTTTGGCTACCATGTACGCTTTGTTATTGTTGACAGGCGCACAAGGAATGAGCTTGGTGGAGGGCGTTTTTTTTGTGGACCCTTTTTAAGTTATGGGGTTGGCAATTTGTCTAAAGATGCTGGAGAAACAATCAATCCGGGGTACAAAATTGGCCTAAAGGGGTCATATGTGTTTTAGGGCTAGTTTTCATTACGATGTTCATTTATAAAAGCCTGCTCCTCGTTATCACAATTGTCGCCATCTTGGGAATACTCCACCTATTATAAATAATACCTATGAAGTTATCCAGACTTCAACCAATCTTTTGGTAAAACAGATTTCAAAAAGTATTACTTTTGTGATCCTCTAAGGTACAATGCATTTATTCCTACATAAAGAATCCAGAGTTTCCAGGCCATTATGGCTTGGGCTTGCTGTGTTTTTCCTGGTCTTCTGCTCTTCACCGGTTAAGAAGTATATAAGGATGCAGTTGTACAAGCACCATCCGGTGCTGGAGCGGACGCATGGCGGGCATATGACTTCATTTAATGTGAAAGATTGCCTAATTGCAGACAGGGAAAATAATGATAAAATTTCCGTCCCTGTTGTTTTTACTAATGATGGAATGCCCGATGCAACGACCAGTTATTTCCTACCTGGGTTAATAGCCGTGGCATTTCTTTCCCTTTTTATAAATTTCAATAAAAAGCCGGCAACAGTCCGTCAGCGATGGCGCATGGCAGGGCCTATGCCCAGGTATCTGCTGGTGCGGCATTTACAAGTTTGATCTTCCTTTTTTGAGTGTGTGTAAATAGTGTAGCGGCTGAAATTCGAGCAATTTCACCTTTATTCAATTTGCATTAAGGCACTCCATCTTCACAATGCTTTGCTGGGCATGATCACCAGGATTATTTATTAAGTACAATTCAAAAATTTATGTGGATAGTTAGATTAGCGTTAAGGCGGCCTTATACAGTTGGGGTAATGGCGTTCCTGATACTGCTGATGGGTATAATGGCCATAAAATCTATGATGGTGGATATCTTTCCGGTCATAGACATACCCGTTGTATCTGTTATCTGGACCTACCCCGGCCTGTCGGCTTCGGAGATGGAAAAGAAAGTGATATACCTTAACGAGCGGGGTATTTCTTCTTCGGTAAATGGTGTAGAGCGAATTGAATCGCAGGCACAACCAGGTATCGGAATATTGAGAATTTATTTTGAAAAAGGCACGGATATAGGATCAGCAATTGCCCAGATGTCTGCGGTATCAGCTACTGCAATTCATGGTATGCCTCCGGGTATCCAGATGCCTGTAATCCTACAGTTTAATGCAACAAATGTACCTGTAGCCCAGCTTACAATGTCGAGCAAAACGATGAGTGAGGACAAAATATTCGACTATGCATTGAATTTTATCAGGTTGCGTTTATTTACTATTCCCGGCCTTGCAACTCCGGCTCCGTTTGGAGGGAAGTTTCGTGAGATAGTTGTAGACGCAGACCCTAAGGCTATGCAGGGAAACGGGTTATCGCCTGTAGACCTGCTGACTGCATTGCAAAGTTCAAACCTTATTATCCCTGCTGGAACAGCCAGAATAGGTACTCGAGAATACAATGTTCAGCTCAACTCCAGTCCGGATGCAGTAAAGGAATTCGAAAAAATACCGGTAAAATGGGTCAACGGCCAGGTGGTTACCTTGGGTCAGGTTGCTAAAATATCGGATGGTTTTGCAGATCAGACCAATATTGTGCGGATAGACCGGCACAGGGCTGCTTATCTGTGTATACTCAAAAAATCGAATGCATCAACACTGGCAGTTGTGGAAGCCGCTAAGACGATGATACCATTGATCAAGGAATCGGCCCCGAACGGGCTTGATCTGAAGGTGGATTTTGACCAATCGGTATTTGTTGAAAATTCCATTGAAAGCGTATTGCGTGAAGCCATTATCGGGGCCATACTGGTTTCATTGATGATTATGTTTTTCCTGGGCAGCTGGCGGAGCATGGTAATCGTTTGTACCTCCATTCCGCTCTCTATTTTCGTAGGTATAATTTTTTTGAAACTGACAGGTAATTCCTTGAACATAATGACCCTAGGTGGCCTTTCGCTGGCAATAGGTATGCTGGTAGATGATGCCACAGTAGAGGTGGAAAATATACACCGGAACCGATGGCTGGGTAAGCCGCTTACCATAGCAATACTGGATGGCGCTCAGCAGATAGCTGTGCCTGCGCTTATGGCTACACTTGCTATATGTATCGTATTCTTTCCTGTAGTATTGCTTACAGGGCCATCCAAATATTTATTCCAGGCTATGGCGCTCTCGGTGGTAATTTCCATGCTGGCATCTTATTTGTTATCGCGTACATTGGTGCCGGTACTGGCCCGAATGCTTATGGCCAATGAGCACCACGGCATTGAGGCTCCGGAAAACGGAAGCGCTTTCAAAATGTTGTCTTTCCGGTTCAATACATGGAGAGACAGGCGTTTTGATCTGTTCAGAGAAAGATATGGCAGGGTGCTGCATAGTTTCTTAAGGAACAGGGCAGCAGTGCTGGTAATTGCGTTCTTTGTTCTGGTCATTTCCCTTTTCCTGGTAAAGGTTATCGGCACTGATTTCTTTCCTAACACAGATACGGGGATGATGAAACTGCATTTCCGTGCTCCGGTAGGCAGCCGTATAGAAGAGACAGAAAGATTGGTTGATTCGGCTGAAGCACATATACAGCGTATAGTGGGTAAAAAAGATCTTGGTGCGGTTAATGATATGATCGGCGTTCCGCTCTTTTATAATCTGGCATTTGTGCAAACAGATAATACCAGCAGCATGGATGCCGATATCCTTATATCGCTCAATAAAGAGCACAAGCCAACGGCTGAGTATGTAAGGCAAATTCGGCAGGATCTGAATGATAACTTCCCTGGCTGTGTTGTCTATTTCCAGTCGGCTGATATAGTGAGCCAGGTACTCAATTTCGGAGTATCGGCGCCTATTGATATCCAGATCATGTACAATAATTATGACACATCGTATAAGTATGCCATTAAACTGAAAAACGCGCTGCGAACCATACCCGGCACTGCCGATGTAAACATCAAACAAGTTTTGGACTATCCGACAATGATGTTTAATGTAAACAGGGAGCGTGCACAGGAGCTAGGACTCTCGCAAAGGGATGTGGCCAATTCGCTGCTGGTAGCATTATCATCCAACTCCACTGTAGCCCCGTCATTCTATATCAATCCGGTAAACCAGGTAAATTATATGGTAGCGGTTAAAGTGCCTTACCAGCAGTTGAATTCATTATCAAGTATATTGAACATGCCTGTTACAGCGAGCGCCCCGCAAACCGGGGGCTCCAACCTAACAGATATGCCCATGGCACAAACACAAACCCTGGGCAATCTGGCATCTGTAGAATATCAGAATCAGTATGATGTTATCAGCCATTATACAGTTCAGCGGGTGATGGATATTACAGCCAATGTGGATGGCCGCGATATGGGATCAGTGGCCGGCGATATCGAAAAGAAGATTGCATCAATAGGCCAGTTACCAACAGGTATGCATATATATATGCGCGGTCAGCCTGAAGTGATGGACAGCACTTTTAAAACACTGGGTTTAGGGCTGATATTGTCGGTGGTACTGGTATACCTGCTGATGGTGGTACTGTTCCAGACATGGCTTGATCCGTTCATTATTTTATTTGCTGTACCCGGTGCGTTTATCGGTATATTATGGATGCTGGCAATCACAGGTACTACTATCAATACAGTGTCGCTTATGGGATCGATAGTGGCGGTAGGAATAGCTGTATCCAACTCTATATTGCTGGTGAGTTTTGCCAATGAGGTAAGGGTAGAGAAGGGCCTGAATGCTATTGAGGCCGCGCTGGAAGCCGGTAAAACCCGTTTGCGGCCAGTACTGATGACTGCGCTGGCAATGATATTAGGAATGATACCTATGGCGCTTGGCACAGGCGCCGGGGGCGAGCAGAATGCACCGCTGGGCCGTGCAGTGATGGGGGGATTGATAGTGGCGACTATTGTTACATTATTTGTAGTCCCCGTTATTTATTCCTTATTAAGAAGAAATGCCCCTACAAGAAATAAACTGGATGAACAGTTTGCTCTGGAAACAATGCGGTATGATGAAGTGCAGGATTCACATACTATATTAACACCTTCGGCATCTGTAAATACACCTGAACACCATTTAAAGTAAAAACAAAAAGATTTTTTATGAGCACTAAAAATAGAAGAAGCACAATACGAATCTGGATCGGAGGCATATTATTGGTTGCTATAGCAGCCGGTAGCTTAATGCTGATGTTTCTCAGGCAGCAATCATCGCTGGTGAAGGATTCTGAAATGAGGAAGAATGAAATTAAAGCCGGGCCAGTGGTTAAGGTTATTAAGGCAGGAATGTCGGGTGCTGATAAAGGGCTTGTATTGATTGGCGAAGCAAAGCCATTTCAGGCAGTAACGCTTTATGCCAAAACAAGTGGCTACATGAACAAAATTTTTGTAGACAAAGGTGATAAAGTAAAGGAGGGCCAATTGCTGGCAACCATTGTTTCGCCCGAAATAGACCAGGCCTACAAGGCTGCAGTAGCCGACCTGGAAAACAAAAAGAAAATTGCCAAACGGGATGAGGCGCTTGTTAAGAAAGATTATATCTCGAAAGAAGATGCTGATGCTACTTCCACCGCTGTGAAAGTTGCAGAGGCCCAGGTGCAGTCTCTGAAAGAACAGATGCAGTATAAAAATATCATCGCACCGTTTGCCGGCACTATTACTGCAAGATTTGCCGATCCCGGGGCATTGGTGCAGAATGCAACAAACTCACAGACGAGCGCTCAGCCAATAGTTACCCTGGCCCAGCTGGATAAAATCAGGGTATATGTTTATGTGGCTCAGTCTGATGCGTCATTTTTAAAAGAAGGGTATCCGGTAACCATAACAATGACAGAAAGGACGGATGTGAAGATCAGCGCAGGTATTACCAGGATTGCCGGGGCGCTGGACCCTAAAACAAGAATGATGCTGGCCGAAGTTGATTTGCCCAATACCACTAATCCAATTATACCCGGCAGTTTTGTCCAGGTAACCTTCCAGGCCCCGGAACAAAAGAACCTGACTATACCTTCAGAGGCATTGGTAGTAAGAGGTGGCAAATATTTTGTGCCGCTTATTAATAAGGACAGCACTATTCATTATCAGCCTATAGTGATTGATAAAAATAATGGGGTAAAGGTTTCGATAGTGAGTGGAATAAATACCGGAGATATGGTTGGTATGAGTGTAAGCGCTGAGTTGCCTGAAGGGCAAAAAGTAAGAGTGCAGCTTTGAAAAAAGTCTAAAGTATTTAGTCTAAAGTATTTAGTCTAAAGTATTTAGTCTAAAGTATTTAGTCTAAAGTATTTAGTCTGAAGTATTTAGTCTAAAGTATTTAGTTTAAAGTATTTAATCTAAAGTATTTAGTCTGAAGTATTTAGTCTGAAGTATTTAGTCTGAAGTTTGAAGACTGAATTGATCATTAAAATAAATAGTTTTATTCATTGTACTGAGCAATATGAAAAATGGAATCTTAAGGCTTGTTATTATAGCTATTCTCTTTACAGGGGGGCAAATATCAGCCCAGCAAAAGGCAGAGGTACTCAATCTGCAGGACTGTATTAAAATAGCATCAGACAAGTCAACGACAATAATAAAGGGCAATAATAGTGTGGCGCTTTCCGGTGCACAGTTGCTGGCTGCATACGGACAATTCCTGCCCAACCTCGTGGCCGGGGCAGGTATAAACTACAATGGGGGTAATAATTTCTATTCAGCTGCAGGGCCTGAGTTGGTCAACTTAGGCCGCAGCCAGTATAATTATCAACTCGCAAGTAGCCTGAACCTGTTTAGCGGCTATAACAATTATGCCAGCTGGAAAGCTGCAAAACTGAATCAGCAGATGGCCACATTATCGCTGGAGCGTGCAAGGCAGCAAATAGAACTGGATATTACCCAATCTTACCTGCAGGTAATTCTAGATAAAAAACTGGTGGAACTGGATAGCGCCAACCTGGTTACCTCTCTGAAAAGGGAGGATCAATTAGCCATGCTTACTGAGGTGGGCCGAAAATCGGGCACTGACTTGTATCAGCAGCAGGCCCAGACCAGCAATGATAAACTGACCCTTATAAATGCTAAAGGCAGATTGCAAAACGATAAGATTATACTGTTTCAGAAACTACGTATAGATTCGGCTGAAAACTATGAATTGGCAGATATTCCGGTAAACGATAATGCCGAGGCTTCCAGGTATGGCAACAGGGATGCCCTGGTATCACAGGCGTTGCAGGACAGGGCCGATTACAGATCGGCACAATTAAATACCCAATATGCTGATTTTCTGATAAAGAAGTACCGGAGCGGTTACCTGCCCAATGTCAGCCTTACAGGAGGTATATACAATAATGGTGCATGGTTCAACTCTTTAAGTATAAATGGCAACAAGGATATGCCTGCAAGTCAGGATGCCATACCTACCCAATTGTATAAGTACACCTATGGATTGGTAGGAATCAATGCGAGCTGGAACCTCTTCGACCGGTACCTTACCAAAACGAATGTTGCAGCAGCAAAGATTGTGGCCGATAATGCACATATTGACTACCAGGATACGAAAATCAACATTGTAGCAAGCATCAAAAAGGCATACAACGATTATATAAATGCCGTGCAGCAAATAGAAACAGTGGATAAAGGATTAATAGCCGCTCAAAAAGCGTTTGAAGCTGTAAATGGGCGCTATAAAGAAGGTGCAGCTGATTTTATAACAGTATCAAATGCACAGATTGTGTTGCTTCAGGCCCAGCAAAACAAGATTCAGGCATCGGTGAATATGATGCTGCAGAAAAAGGTGATTGATTATTATGTGGGGGCGGGGAGGTGAGGATTTTTTTAAGCGTTGAGCTTATTTCTCTTTGCATTATATTCATGCAGGTAACCCTTTTGTTCCGGAATTTGCAAAAAAGACTTGCTTATTAAAGTAACAACATTTTCTTGCCTTGTCAGAAAAGGAAGGAGTATTTTTTCGGCACGTCCCTCCTCAATACCGATTCTTTTAGCAAACTCAATAAAATCAGCTTTTCCTGCATGGTGATTTTTTTTGAATGTCTCTGACTTGAAGTCATCAGCAAATAGCCCTTTATCAAGTGCGAAGTCGGTATCATTAACATGAATCCTGGTATTAATCAGATCGTAAGCCGGACTGAGAAAATAATCACCATTTTCATTCTCCAGCAGGGAGAAATTTTTGAGGTGGGCATCTCCATTCGAGAAAAGATAATTGAAAACAATCAGGCTGAAATATTTGTCCATTTCCACACGCCAGGCAGGTACAAATTTTTGTAAGAGATACCCGATTTCTTCATAAGAATATTCATACTTGAAATTGTAACCGGCATTTAATTGAGTTTTGCCAGCAAGGGATGCAAAATCTTCGATACCCCATTTTGATCCATCCGTTCTGACGTCAAAACGCCTAGTGATATAAGCGGGTGAGCCATCTTTAAAAAATATCATTCCGCAAGCTGCAGTATTAATTCCATAAACCTGTGCCGCGATCTGCATGGTCAGGTGTTCATTTGCAGGCACAAGGTTAACTTTTTTAAGGTCCCTTGGTATTGGTTTAAGTATATGCGTTCCTCCTTCCCCTTCGCTTGTAAGACGGAGTAGATTTTTATTAAGTACCAGAGAGAATTTTTCCTGAACTCCTGAAATAGAGATACGTTTACGGTTCTCCAGAAATTGTTCTGTATCTGAATCATTTTTTTCAGGTGCGCTATAGGGTAAAAAACAATTGACTCTTTTGCCATTAAATAACTTTCGCAAAGCAGCCGGACTGTATGAAGTAAATCCTTCAGCTAAAGTAGATGGGCAATATTTTAATTCCGGTAAACTCATCCATCAATTGGTTTTACAGTTATTGCACCTACGGTATCATAACCTGCTGTGGCAAGGAGTAAACCAAAGAAATCATTTTCATCAACATGTAACATCCTGCACTGCAATTTCCTGTTCACTCCTTCAGACAGCATATTAAAAAAACAAGGAAATAAACTATCAGATTGGTATTCCTGCCTGGTTTTTGGAATTGTTAAACTAATTGCCGGCATTTTAGGATTGATAAAATATTCAGGGTCGTATTGGAAAATAAAATTATTTCGCGAAGCCTCTGTAAGTGTGCCTGCCAGGATTTTATTTCTGTATACTGCAGATTTCCTCATGTGATTTACAGATTAGTCTCTTTTTTCTCCAATTTTATTTGTAAGCCAAGAACTTCAGCAATTCGTTCAATTATGTCCAGAGTTGGATTTGCATCTCCTCTTTCTATTTTATATAAAGTATTAACGCTTATTTTTGCCAGTTCAGCAAGGTAAGGTTGAGTTATTTTGAGAGCTTTTCTTCTATTTTTAATTAATAAACCGATATCCTTAATCCACATTTTAGTGTGATTTATTTGCAAAAATATTATTATTTTAATAAAAAAACAAAAAAATCACATTAAAATGTGATTTAGCAATAAATAAAATAGAAGGTAGTATTTTATCTGTAATTGCTGATCAGTTTTGATATTTCCCCAATCATCTGGCCAGGCAATTACCTGGGTATCTCCATGCGTGCAATAATTTCTTTAATCACATCATCGGTTGTGGCGCCTTCCATTTCTCTTTCAGGTGTGAGGGCAATACGATGGCGTAGCACAGCTGGCGCTGCCCTGATGATATCTTCCGGTATCACATAAAGCCGGCCATTCAGTACACTGAAAGCTTTGGCGATCTGCAGTAATGCAATAGATGCTCTTGGTGAGGCCCCTAGGTATAACGACCGGTCGTTGCGGGTTTCCCAGACTATTTTGGCTATAAACTCAAGGAGTTTGCTCTCAATATGTGTTGCTCTTACCTGCTGCCGTGCATTCTCCAGAATTTCGGGAGAGATAACCGGTGGCATATTATGCAGCAGTTCGGTAATGGCCTGTTGGTTGTGGCGGCCAAGGATTTTTATTTCTTCTTCAAGGGTAGGGTAGCCTACCGTAATCTTCATAAGGAATCTGTCGAGCTGCGCTTCGGGCAGTCTATAGGTGCCCTCATGCTCAATAGGGTTTTGTGTGGCAATAACCATAAATGGAGATTGCATTTTATGGGTTATTCCATCCACCGTTACCTGCCGCTCTTCCATTACTTCAAACAATGCAGCCTGCGTTTTTGCCGGGGCTCTGTTGATTTCATCAATGAGTACGATATTACTGAATACCGGACCGGCTTTAAATTGGAATGTAGATGACTGAGGATTGAAGATGCTTGTACCCAATACATCGCTGGGCATAAGGTCGGGAGTAAACTGCAGGCGCGAAAAACGGGTATCAATGAGCTTTGCAAGAAGCTTGGCAGTGAGTGTTTTGGCAACGCCGGGTACGCCCTCTATCAAAATATGCCCGTCGGCCAGCAGGCCTGCCAGCAGTTGCTCTATCATACCATTCTGACCCACTATTACCCTGTGGATATGCTCCTGTACCTGCTCAATCAGCAATGACAGATTGTTGTGGATTGTCTGGATTTCATCGGCGGCAGGTTGCGGCATATTTTGTTCTGTAGCTTCCATTATAAGCGGTTATTTTTATAAAATATCTGAATAGTAGAATACAATTGGTAAAGATAAGCGTCATCAATATTAGCTGTACCCAGTTTTATTTCATGAATCAATTCAAGCAGGCCCCTTACAGTGGCTTCCGGCTGACCAGATTTAATAGTAAGTTGCCTGATGAAATTTTCGTTCAGCAGATTGGTGTTCAGGAAGTAATGTGTGCGCACCCATTCCAGGAACTGTTGCACCATTTTCTGAGACAGATTTGTATGATTGCCCTTGTTGTAGTACAGCCTGCCTACTGTTTCTACAAAGGATACTGAATCATTTTTAAGCGGCGGAATAATAGGTATAATCCGTTGTTTCCTTTTTCCTTCAAAAAGCACATACAGCACCAGGGCAATGATAGCCAGCCACATGGCCAGTCTTGTAGCGCGGTACTTGAACAATAATCCTATGCCTGCAGATTCAACAGATCGTTTGAAGTAATCGTTCCAGTAAATGTTTTGAATATTTCCTGGCAGCGTCTGCCACATATCTGAAAGGTAAATCTCATTCCCATCCTGCAGCAGGAAGTAATTGCTGAGAGCGAGAGGGGCGGCATGGAGCGTAAGGTGGCCATTGCCCAGTTTGTAACGTACAAAATCGGGCCGGTCCTGCTCATAACCCAGCGTGTCGGGGTATGCCGAAAAATAGGCGATACCAGTGTCTTCTGCATGTTTGGAACTATCCGTCTCAATTTTGAAATAACCTAGCAGGGACCTGCCGTTATAACCATAGAGCACAAGTGGCGATTTGTTTGTGCGAAGCACATGCTGATTCTCTTTTTCATGGTTCTTGTCATAGAGAATAGATTCTTCACCATCCCTGTTTTCTTTAACACAATTCAGTTCTCTTTCTATTTTTGAATCCAGGCTGCTGCAGAAAAGAACAATTTCATTGCCATTATTTATAAACTCCTTCAGGGCAATCCATTCATCATCCGAAATATAAAAGTCAAGACCATGAAGTATAAGCAGGTTATGGCCATCATAATTATACTTCATTTTATTATCCATACTGTTATACCTGAAGCTATGAGAAAGAGCTTCGATATGGGCATCGGGGAAAAAGTATTTAAGTGATGAATAAGCGAGATAGGTTCCATATGGCTTTTTATTGTCCGTCTCCAGGTTTACCTGCCATTTAACCCGATCTTTCATCAGTTTGTCTGGTTGGCAGGATGTGTATACAAATGCCAGAAACAATATTGTCAGGTTTTTAGCCGTTTTGATCCTCATTATGCCAGTTGGTTTTTGAGGTGATCAAAATGAGCCAGGTAATCATTGTAGGCGCCGGATGTCAAGGCGAAATTGCCATACCATGCATACTCATAAAGGCGGGATAATTGTTTGAACGATTGCCGGTATTCGGTTTCCTGCAGTTCGGTAAAATAATCGTAATTGGTTTTATCATTTCGGTACTGAATAAGGTTTGATTGCTGCAATAATTGCAGCAGCCACATATACCGGTATCTTACGGCCATGCGTGTATCATTTGCTGCCATAGCCTGCTGCAGCAATTTTTCCCAATTAGTAGCTTCTATATCTTCATTCTCAATCCCCTGATCACTATTGTCGCCAATTGCTTTTTTGCCTTTAGCAAACAAAAATCCACCGTTCTGTACAACCAATTTGTAAATAATAAAATAGGTATAGGCGTTTAGATCGCAATAATGTAGCTTTGCCTTATGGAGAGGCGAATTACCTTTGCAGGTGTGAATTCAATTATGTTCCACCAACGGTTTAAAACAGACGACGACTGCCTGGAATATTTATCCGGCGTTA
>CAIVEH010000030.1 GCA_903904855.1 uncultured Bacteroidota bacterium
AAATTTCAATCCCGTACCTCCCTGCGAAAAAACAGAGGGAATTATTTTCCGAAATACACAAACTTTAACATTTGAAGCCTCTTAGACTGCAATGTGGGCTAAGTACCAAAGAATATTACTGAAATGCCAACCCGAATTTCTTATAAGTTTTAGTGCTTTTATAGAGTGGCTCCATAATGTTGCTTTGCTGGGTATTATTGCCACCACGGTTGTGCATTCCACCGCCACCACCACCCATGCGCATACCCATACCCATTCCGCCCATGCCACCGAAACCCATGCTTGGCCTCATTCCGCTGCCACCACCACCACCATGGTTGCCATAATTCTGGCCTTCTGGCCGTTTGATGCCCACTGTTTCAAATATTACAGTCAATGGCTTGCCTTTATCTACCCTGGTAATTTCCGGCTTAAAGTAAAAGGCTTTGAAAGGTATTTTTGCCTCCCACACCATTTCATTCATTGAGTCGAGGGCTATG
Organism: uncultured Bacteroidota bacterium; assembly: GCA_903904855.1. GTDB lineage: Bacteria > Bacteroidota > Bacteroidia > Chitinophagales > Chitinophagaceae > Nemorincola. The sequence goes on from CAIVEH010000030.1 coordinate 480, forward strand.
CGCACCTCTACCCCGCAACTATCTTTTTCATTAATATTGAACTGGAGATTGCAACTTTTGAACCCTTGCAATGAAAACTCGTTTGCCTTGGGTATGGCCGCCCTGATTTTATCTTCAAGGTCCATACGTAGTTTTAATTCCCTGTCGCGCCCCATACCTTGCTGCCCACCATCCAGGTGCATTGGCGCAGGCCGGTCGGCATCGGATCTGTCCTTTTTTTTGGTGTTATAATTAGTCATAGGGATGGGGTAATTTATGGCTGTCTCTTCATTCTTTTCTCCCTTACGGTCTATCCATACAGTGAGCCCTTCGCGCAATATCTTCAATTGTGTGGCAGGGTCGCCGGTTTCTACTGTTATATACAGGTTATCCTTGTCGTTGGATACCGCATAACCCAGGTTGGCTTTTTCGTCATATTCAGGGTAAGGCGATGGCCAGTCTTTACTGTCGCCATCTATAGTAATGGGCGCTGCCTGCCATTTACCGGGCAACCTTTTTGTTTTTGAATGTTTGGCGCTGTGGCAGGAGTACAGCATTGAAACAACCAGCATTAAGAACAGAATTCTGGCATTAACCATTGAAAACAATTTATACATAAAGAATGAGGATTGGCATAATATTGATCAGATGTAAAGGAAAGATTTTTGACCTTAAATATTCATTAAAGTTTAAGATCCGGCGCATAAAGAACATTTCTTACTAATTAGAAGGTTAATTTTGCTACTATTAAAATCAGTATTATGAAAATAGGGAAACTTGTCAAACGAATCTTGCTTACTATCGGCATTTTAATATTTCTTCTTTTGGCAACTGCCATACTGGTTCCTGTATTTTTTAAAGATAAAATACTGGTTATTGTCAAAAAAGAATTGAATGATCAGCTTGTAGCCACAACTGAGTTTAAGGATTTAGATATATCCATATTGCATAGCTTTCCCCACCTGTCGGTAAGCATTCTGGATCTGAGTATTTCAGGAAAGGACTCATTCAAGAATGACACACTGATTGCCGCAAAAAGTATTGATATCTCACTCGACCTGATGAAAGCCATCAACGGCACTTATGAGATATTAAATGTAGGGATTCATTCACCCAGGATTCACGCCATTGTGCATCGTGATGGCAGTGCAAACTGGAATATTACCAAACCTGATACCGCTGCAGCAAAGCCCGGCGCTGCCAGCAAGCCTTTTGCGCTGAAACTGCGTAAATACGCAATTGAAAACGGAGATATAGATTATAATGATGAGCAGGGTAATATGCGGCTGAGCATTAAAAACCTTAACCATAGCGGATCAGGGGATTTCTCAAGCGATGCCTTTACCCTCAAGACCCAAACCACCGCCGACGCGATTACCTACGTTATGGGGAAAATACCCTATCTGCTGAATGTAAAAACACTTATAGACCTTGACCTGCAAATAGATAACAAGACCAATAAATACAGCTTTAATACTGATAAAATTCAACTGAACGGATTAAAACTATCAACCAGGGGTTATGTGCAAATGCCTGATACGAATAACATACTGATGGATATTTCGATCAATACACCATCCAATAATTTCCGGGATTTTCTTTCACTTGTGCCGGGCGTTTATCAAAGCAATTTTAAAGACATAAAAACTTCTGGCAGCCTTACTTTGAAGGGCAACCTCAAAGGAACTTATAACAAGAAACAGATGCCTGGTTTTGATTTCACTCTCGGAATCAAGGATGGTATGTTTCAATACCCTAACCTGCCGGATAAAGTAGCTAACATACAAATAAAACTTAACGTCAGCAACAAGGATGGTATAACCGACCATACCGTAGTAAACCTTGAAAAATGTCACCTGGAGCTAGGCGCCCAGCCTGTGGACCTGCAGCTATTACTTAAAAATCCGGTTACCGACCAGTTGATTGACGCCTCTTTGAACGGGCGGATAGACCTGGCAGGGATTCAGCGTTTCATAAAACTGGAGGAGGGTACAAAACTTGCTGGTACTATTGTTGCCGGCATTACCGTTAAAGGGTCGGTAGTTGCTGCCCAGAAAAAAGAGTTTGATAAAATTGATGCATCCGGTACACTTACATTTGCCGATATAGCATACACAGCTAAAGACTATCCGGATGGTATACAGCTCAACAGTATGTTGCTGACTTTTAACCCTAAAAGCGTTGCCATAACCAATATGAAGGGTAATTACCAGGGCACCGCATTCAATGGAGATGCAACAGTAAATAACCTGTTAGGCTACACCCTGCATAATGAAGCGCTTGATGGAACCTTTAATATAAAAGCAGATAAAGTAGATGTAAATAAACTAATGGGTACCAGCGCCACACCTGATACCAGTAAAAAAGCAGCATCGACTGTATTTCTGGTTCCAGCCAACCTGAATATTGTGCTTAAAGCCGAAGCAGGCAGTATAAAATATGACAACCTGACCCTGACTAATGTAAAAAGCACTATGATCATCAGGAACGAAATAGTTAACCTGGAAAGTGTTACCGGCAATGGCCTGGATGGCACCATAAAAATATCAGGATTTTACTCAACCAAAACGGACAAGAAAAAACCAGATATACAACTTGACTACACCCTTACCGGAGTTGATATACAGAAAACCTATACCTCATTTACCATGGCACAAAAAATGATGCCATCGGGTAAATATGTATCGGGGAAAGTAACCACAGACCTGACAATGACCGGGAAACTGAACCCAGATATGACACCCGCTATGAATACCCTGACCGGGAAAGGCAGTATGATATTGAGTAATGCCGTGTTAAGCAATTTCCCGATAACTGATAAACTGGCTGATAATCTGCACTTACCACAATTGAAATCGATAAAACTGCAGGACTCAAAAACCTTTTTCACTTTTGAAAACGGACGGGTTACTATACAGCCCTATAAAATGAAACTGAACGGTATTGATGCCGAAATTGCCGGAAGCCATGGTTTTGACCAAACGGTAGATTATGGGGTGAATATGTCGGTGCCACGAGCTATGATGGGTACAGAAGCCAATGCATTTGTGGATAACCTGGCCGGCCAGGCAGCCAAAAAGGGGCTTAACATAAAAGTTGGCGATAAGGTAAATATTACAACAAAAATAACCGGTACAATTACCAGCCCTAAGATTGAAACTAATCTGAAAAATGTTGCCGGCGATGCTGTAAACAGCATTAAGACCGAAATACTGAAAAAAGCCGATAGTGTAAAAAATGTGGTTAAAGACACCGTAAAGACTATAGCCAAACAGGTAGTGAACCAGGCAAAAGATGAATTAAAAAAACAGCTGCTGGGTGGCGGTGATACAACAAAGAACAAAAATAATAATCCAATAAATAATGCCGGCGACCAGTTGAAGAAGGGGTTGGATGGTTTGTTTAAGAAGAAGAAATAACCGGGAATCGGAATCAGGGTGCGTCAGCAGGTTTGCTCTGGCTGGTATCAATTATGCTATGTTGAACCATACTATCCAAAGCCCTGCGGAGTAAGGAAGAATCCATATCGCTAAAATCCACCTGCTTGAATTCCGGTTCGGGATGAGGCGCCAGGTGATATACCATAAATGCAAAGTGCATAATGAAATAAATGGCCCCACCAGATAAGCCTCCAACAGCAACCTTTTTACTGAGGCTGGTAAACGATTTCTTCTCAGCCAGATCTTGCTTTACATCCTGATAAATCTCGCTTGCCCGGGCCTGGCTGGTGCGCTCTTCCTGTTGTAATCGGGATAGGAAGCGATCATCATACCATTTCCGGCGCATTTCGTCGCCGAGGTTTTCCCATGCCTCTTCTATATCCATGTAGCGGGTCATGTTATTACTGTCGGTGTTTTGCCACTCAGCCAGGCGGGCCTTGTAGGCAGCTTTAATCTGGGCCTGCGTGGCTTGTGTGGAGATGCTGAGGATGAGGTAGTAGTTTTTCATTTTGGGATAATGAAGGTAAGAAAGGAATTGTAACTATTCAGGTGGCACATCAATTTTGTCACAAAGGCACCAAGCCATTAAGTATATTGACAATGAATACAAAAATAGCATGCCATAAAGAAATCCACAAATTCGGTTGGTGGTAAGAGTTTGAGAATGATTGAGTTGTGCGGTTTTTGGGCTAGAAATTGTGGGAAATTTTACAGGCAAGTATTTGGAAAAGGATTTTTATTTATACACTAAATAATTATTATTCTTACTTGTATTTTTATTACTTTTGCAAATACCATATATAAGAGTTTAGATCCATGACAAAGGATGAACATTTACTACATTGGGTGAAAACTGCAACTTCGGACTGGAAAGCCACAGAAGAGTTGTATAAAGCCAAATGCTATATGCAATCCTTATTCTGGGCGCACCTTGTTTTAGAAAAATTACTTAAAGCTCATTGGATAAAGGACAATGAAGGAAATACGCCACCTAAAATGCATAATCTGCTGTATCTTGCAGAGAAAACAAAGTTGGAATTGCCACAGGAAACACTTGATTTTTTCTTTTTGATGAATCAGTTCCAGTTGGAAGGACGTTATCCTGATTATCTCCAAGATATATTCAGAAAATACAAATTAGTGCAAACAAAGAAAGTTTTAGACCAGGTAAATACCCATAGGAAATGCTTACTCAAAAAGCTGTAATAGGCATAGTAACAAAGATTGCAGACGAAATCAGGCAATCAGGTTTGCACCTGAAGCGTGTGATACTGTATGGTTCCTATGCCAAAAATACCCAACATGAGTGGAGCGATATAGATGTGGCTTTTGTAGCTGATGAGTTTAAAAATATCGGGTTTGAAGATGTTAAATTGTTTGTGCGGCAAATGGTAAAATACCCTGATCTTAATATTGCTCCCCGCACCTACAATACCAAAGATTTTACGCCTGAAAGAGACCCTTTTGTAGCTGAAATATTAAAAACGGGGATTGAGATAAAGTAAATAGTACACTTGCTTATATTCATTACCTGCAATGATGAATAATTTTCATAACTTTGTTATATGAGAACGTTTACAATTAAACTGCCCGAAACATTTGATATGGATGATCAAGAGATAACCATGTCGCTGGCGGCAAAGCTATATGAAGATGGCAAACTTTCATTGGGGCAGGCTGCGGAACTTGTGGGGTTAACTAAAAGAACCTTTATGGAATTGCTTGGTAAATATGGGGTTTCGGTATTTAATTATCCTGTTTCTGAATTATCAAATGATGTCCGCAATGCCTGATATTATAATTTCTGATACAAGTTGTTTGATTCTTCTTAGTAATTTAGGTGACCCGGATTTACTTCAAATGTTTTATCAAATAATTGTAAGTATCGTTGAAAATCACATAATAATTACTCTAATACACGTTGCCTTAAATCTGCCCCGATAGAATGAATTGTTGGTTTGGCCTTTTCTAAAAACTCTTTAGCTTCTATTGTATACTCATATTTACTTATAATTTCGATCAAAATTTTTCTTCCATAACTTTTTGGATATGCATCGAAAATTTCGCCACTTTCAATAAAATGGATGTACCTATTTAGTTTTTCTTGTAATTCAAATAAATGTTCGTAAGTATTTTCCCAATTTAAATGATCTGAAATGCTTAATACAACCTCATCAATCTTATTTATACCAACTAAGTCTATAACATTTTTATCTGATATTGACATTCTGCTCCAGATTTAACTTACAATATTAATAATAAAGCAGCATCACTTCAAATTCGACAATTAAATTATATAAATTAAACAATACCATGAAAATTCCTCCCCCACCAATTCCCAATATTTCCCTGTTTCAATTTGCATCATAACACATATAAAAAAATTGTTTTAATTTACAAATTTTGTTTAAGAAAATTGTACAATGAATACAATAACCGTTGAACTGATCAATAGTAAATCCATGCAGTTATTGCAGGACCCGGAAGCGATGCATATTATCCATCTGCACTTATCAGAAGCGACTCCCAAAATCAAACTATCTGATAAATACCGGGGTATTCTTTCTAAGTAAGACGGAATAGGTCTTAATAAACATATTGATCAAATGCAGAGTGAATGGAACAATTCCTGAATATTAATTTTGCCCTGAGTCGTTAAATAAAAATTCGGAAAATTGCCATAACTATAAATAGTCAACATAATTCCGGGTACAACAAATTTGCAAATATCTTTAACTCTTCTTAAATTTACATGAAATAATCTGAATACATTGGAAACTAAGGAAGAAGTCACTCAAGTGCTGACTGAATTAAAAAAGGATATAATATCCTCAAAGAACAATATGATAAAATATTTCTTCATTTCTTTTTTTGTATTGGCCTCATTGATTATCGGATTGTATTTTAAGAAATAATCGACCTGGTTCCTTTAGTTGTCATTCTAGTACTTTTTAAGATACCAGATTGTACGGAGTGGTAATGTTTGTGTCTGCAATAAATTCATCGTTGAATCAGTAAAACTCAGTATATCAAATAACTGAAAATGAATAGAATCTATTGCCATGTAAAATGCCGACTTTGTACCTGTTTCAAAATACCAAGCACCAGTTTCAGTTCCGTACATTGTTGAAAAAGAAGTATCGCCTAATATTCCATTGCTGTAAAAAGTAAATCTGTTTAAAATTGGATTGGAGAAATACTCACCCAAAGAGTCAATAATACCGTTAGAATTATAATCAGACCACATATCTGTGAACTGCCATTTATTTCCGGTTAAAATACTTACGGTATCTATTGGTGTAACAACTTTCCCTACAGAAGTTGATTTTTTCTTTGAACAAGAAATTACAAATAATAAGAATGATATTAAAACAACAAATTTGTTTAACGACATAATTTTAGCGTGTTTGAATTTATTAAGCTGCGAATTTAAAGCACATAGCTTCTGATTCAAGCTTTTTATCGGTAATAATTTTAGACTGACCCGGTATAAAGCTATTTGAGAATTGTAATTCAGCAAAACAGGAATTTCTCTTCCCTATCCTTAAAATTCCCCTCCAAAATTCCCCAAAACACATTCCAAATAATTGTTTTAATTTACAAATTTTGTTTAAGAAAATTGTACAATGAATACTATAACCGTTGAACTGATTAATAGTAAGGCTATGCAATTATTGCAGGATCTGGAAGCACTGCATATTATCCGGCTGCACGAAACTGAAGTTACCCCCAAAATCAAACTATCTGATAAATACCGGGGTATTCTTTCTAAGGAAGACGGAATAGATCTTAATAAACATATTGATCAAATGCGGAGTGAATGGAACAATATCTGAAAAATAAATTTTACCCTTAGTCGTTAAATAAAATTTCGGAAAATTGCCATAACTATAAATAGTCAACATAATTCCGGGTACATCACATTTGTAAATTTCTTCAACAGTAATTAACTTTACAAAAAATAAGCGGAAATGATTGTTACACCTGAGCTCCAATTATTTCAGATATTGAAACAAAAGCTTGACGATATAGAAGCCGAAACATTGGTAACTTTTGTTGATGCATAAATAAAATATGCCAATGAACAAAATCTGAAAGTTTTGCATTCCCATAAACTGAAACAATCTGTTTCAGTTTATGGGAATGCAAAAGCAAAAAAATTGCTTGCGTCATTAATGTATTAAATCAATAGGTATAGGCGTTTAGATCGCAATAATGTAGCTTTGCCTTATGGAGAGGCGAATTACCTTTGCAGGTGTGAATTCAATTATGTTCCACCAACGGTTTAAAACAGACGACGACTGCCTGGAATATTTATCCGGCGTTA
>CAIVEH010000031.1 GCA_903904855.1 uncultured Bacteroidota bacterium
CATGACCGCTGGACGCGGTCACCTAGCATTCGCACCTTCGGCGCTCACGGTTCGCGCGTTGCACATTGGCAGGCTGGATATAAATTGATTTTTTATTAAATAATTTAGACTGCTGAACACCAGTCATTCGTGATGTGTCACAATGTGCCATCAGCGGTCGTTAAATTTTCAGAAAAAGAACAAAGTTACTTATCTAAGCTGTTTAAAATCAGTGCAGAACACAAAAGCGAAAGTGCATATGAAAAAAATTTCGGCAATGATACTTATCATTTTTGTAGTTACCGGTACTGGATGCGGTGAAAAAACAGCTGGCGATGCTTCAGTCATTCAAGAAAATGCAAGTTCATTAATAAAATTGTCTGCTGAAGATAGATTTCTTCAATTAAAGAAGGAAGCTGAAGATGGTGATGCATCTGCAAATTACCACCTTGCTAAAATATACCAGCACTCTATTGGTGATATAGAGGCAGCTGAAAATCTATATAGTCGAGCTGCAAATCTAGGCGACCCATTTGCGCAGGCACATGTTTCCTACGAAACAATATTGCATTCAAAAAATGATGATGAAGTTAATAGTGCAATTGATAAGCTGGCTATTTTATCGGATAAAGGAAATTTTTTAGCACAAAGATATATTGGAGCTTTTTATTCATTATCTGGGTCGTTATATGAGAAAGATCTATACAAATCAGGAGAGTTTTTTAATTTTGATAGGAATATAATAAAAAATCATAGAGATATACCTAAAGCTGTTTCTTTCCTTTTAAAATCTGTCGCTCAGGGTAATAGTGATTCTGCAGATATACTTGCAAATATTTATGAAGAAACTGAGCTAAAGAATCAAGAAAAATCTGAATCATGGCGGAAACAGGCTCATATGTTACGTGAAATAGCCGCAAACAAGGGCGATGTTGAAGCCCAGTTTTACTTAGGTCTATTTCAACATAATGAAAAGATGAGAATAATGGCAGCTGAGCAAGGCGGTGCGGCAGGGCTTCGTCACGCTGCGTATGATTCTGCTATAGGAATAGTCACACCTTTAAACGTTGAATTGGCAATTGTGCTATACAAAAGAGCTGCAGACCTCGGCGACCCAGAGGCACAATATTCTTTGGCCGGTTATTATGAAAAAGGAGATAATATCCCGAAAGATGAAGAAAAGGCATTTGACTATTACTTAAAATCCGCAGCACAAGGAGATGTCACTTCACAGTTTATTGTGTATCTAAAATATGAGTTAGGTGATGGAGTAGGTCGAGATTTAGTACGTGCATATGCATGGCTAAATATATACCTAGCTTCGTACCATGAAGATACCACAGGAGCAAAGTCGGAGATTAAATGGAAACGATCGAACCGTTTAGATGAATTGCATAGGAGAGATGATCTTGCCAAAAAGTTAACTCCCAATCAGCTTGCAGATGCTCAAAAACTATCATCCATCTGGATAAAAGGAAAAAACCTAGTTTCCGTTGAGATTGATGATACGAAATCATACATAACACGGAATGGAGTTCCAAGCATTGAAAAAACAGGGACTGCATTTTTTGTAAGCGAAGATGGTGACGCAATTACCAACCACCATGTAATAGAGGGGTGTAGCGAAGTTAAAATATCTGGTAGAGATGGAGTTGTAAAAGTTATTTCTTCTGATAGTGTGAATGACCTAGCTTTGTTGAGGTTAAACGGCAAGCCCAGTGATATTGTAAGTATTAATTCTGAACCCGGAAAAATAAGACAAGGGGATGATGTTATTGTATTTGGTTACCCACTGAACTCACTACTTTCATCTGGTGGAAATCTGACATTTGGAACAATTAGTGCACTGTCTGGTTTGAAAAATAATACAAACCAAATTCAAATTACTGCATCCATACAGCCGGGTTCGAGTGGTAGCCCTGTTATGGATAATCATGGTTATGTTATTGGTGTGGTATCTATGAAGCTATCTGAAACTGCAATGGAAAAAGCAACTGGTTCAATTTCACAGAATGTAAATTTTGCTGTAAATGGTTCCACTATAAAAACTTTTCTTGATACAAATAAAGTTAGCTATCAATCAGGCGGCTGGTTATCTTTCAGAAAGAACAATGCAGATGTTGCAGAGAAGGCAAGAAAATCGACCGTGCTGTTGGAATGCTGGAAATAAGGAATAACTAATGAACAAAGCTGAGATTGAGTTAATCATTAAATCTGCATTGGACGAGCTTCATTGCAGAGATTCGCTCATATTAGAAATGGATGTCAATGAGCGATCAATTTCACATAAACTAGCAATATATCTTGAGAAATTTTTTGATGGGTGGAGTGTTGACTGTGAATATAATAGAAACCATGATCATCCCAAAAGGTTGGAATTTCATGCTAGCAATATTCTTAGTGATGACGTTTTTGCCAGAACTGTTTTCCCAGACATAATTGTTCATAAGCGACACACAGATGAAAATTTACTTGTTATTGAAATGAAGAAATCGACTAGCCCAGTAAGCAAAGATTTTGACCTTGAGAAACTAAATGCTTTTAAAATTCAACTCAATTATCAGTTTGCTGTGTTTATCAAGATTGGGATCGGGGCACCTGTGGAAAGATATCCAATAGAATGGGTAGATTAGTTTGAAGTTATAGTCTTTCTTTCATGATGGAGGCTTCCAATCCAGCGGCGGCTCAAAATTATTATCTTTTTCAAATCTTATGAGGGCTAGAGCTGCTCAGTCTCGTTTGCCCGCATTCGCCAACGACTGGTTCGGAGTAGGCCAATATTTAAAGGAGAAAAAATCTCTAATGGCCGCTTACTGGCGGTGTATTATCAAACCTGTGCATCGGCTGCGTGCCAATTGCAGTCGGTGACTAATGAGAAATGAGTAGTGTTTTTTAATTTCGGTGAGCTAAGCCTGAACCTAAGAAGCCGTTGTTCTACAAGTGAACCATCTTTACACTATCTTGAAAAGCTACTTGCACATCAAAAATGAATTTTGATTATTAAAATGCACACTATATTTTTCTTAACCAATCGATTTTTAATTAATGAATAGTCATGGAACTAAATAACGAAATCAACGAATTTGCTCAAGCTATCGGCAGAGGTGAGATTGATATTTATAACGAGTTTAGTTTACAGCACGAGCTAGGACTTTTTTTACGTTCAAAGATAAGCGGGTGCAAAGTTGAGTTTGAGCGAAATGTTTCGCATTTCAACTTTGAAAAATCAAATTTTGTAAAGAAAGAGATTGATATTGTAATAATTTCTCCGACTGGCGAACATTTGAGTGCGATTGAATTAAAGTACCCAAGAAATGGGCAAGTTCCAGAATCAATATTTAGCTTTTGTAAAGATATAGCATTCCTAG
>CAIVEH010000032.1 GCA_903904855.1 uncultured Bacteroidota bacterium
ATTGAAAAATATGAGGCTTCTGCTTCTAAAAAAAATAAGCCTTCTATCATCAATTTTTTCTTTAAAAACAGAAGAGTACACGCCAATTCAGCTATATAATAACCCCTTCTGATCAATATATGAACGAAAGAAAAAGCAAATTCATCAGGGATGAGGTCATCCCAATCCTAATAATATGCAGTTTACTCGTAGTGGCAGCCATTGCCTACCTGTATATAGCCTCATCGTAAAACTAGGTAGTTAAAATTTCACACCTACAGTAAGCGCCAGGTTATTCAGCGCATAATCGATCTTGGCTGTAGGCACTGTAACCGGAGCACCTGAATAGACATAATTTGTACCCTTTCCATCATTGTATACTACATTGTAGGGTTGCTCATAACCCTGGTACATGCTGTGAACAAAGCCAAGATCAGTAAAGAAATGACGAAACCTGAAGCCCACGCCCGCACTAACGTCTATACGTTGTGTAGAATACGGAGCATTCGCGGTTGACTCTCCGTATGCGCTATATGCATTGCCATAATAACCAAAGCCTACACGTGCCATAAAATGACTGGAGATGCGACCTTCGCCACCTAAACGGAAATTAGAAGCGCCCTGGTAAGTCTTTTTGATTGTCTGATTAATAGCGTCTGCTTCCTGCTGATAAGGAACCCCATTATTATCAATACCATCCTGGAAAACATATCGCATAGAGCTATAATCAACATACTCATAATCAGCAGTAATGAACCCGAATTTATTGAGCATTATAGTAGCGCTCAACACACCTTTCCACGGAGTAGAAAGATTGTAATCAAACACGTTCGTATTCAGGTATCCGTTGTCTGCCGATAGTATGCTCAGAGAGTCGTTATGCATTGTGGTAATAGCCGGGGCCGATACATCATGCAGAGAATAATACGTTGGCGAATGGAAGGCTAATCCAAACCTGAACATGTCATTGAACTTATAGATAGCACCGATCTTGGCGTTAACACCGGCACCGGTTATATCCAATGACTGGCTGTAATTGAAATACCCGAAGCCATTGGGATTAGACATTGTATTATCCGGCGACAATGTTTCTGAATAATAGCTGCTATTGTGGTAATTGACCACAGGCACGCCGATCGTGATACCGAGCATTAGCTTCTCTTTATAGTTGCCCCCGAGTGAAAATGTATATTCATCAATACCACCTGTAGTGTGCGAGCTTTTTTGCTGCATCACACCACCGCTGAATGGCACCGAAGAAACATAATTACCGGCAGCATTCTGGTTCAGTAAGTATGATTGATAGCCCATAGAACCCAGGCTGTTGTCAACAACTGTAGGATCGAGATGCGATTGGTTTGCATCAGATTCAAAAGCCTGCGATGCCGAGCTGGTCATGTTTTTGCCGCTATATGTATAGTCGGCATTAAAATCGGCAACCCTGTTCATACCAACAGCAAATGATACAGTCTTCCAACTGCGGTGTTCATAGCGCTTGCCCTTGGGTGCATTCGTAAACACCAGCCCGAAATTATTGAAGTTGAAATGCGTATTATTATTTGACGTAGTATTCTCTGTATATTCACTGCTCGTTGCATTCATTCTCAGCGATGGAGTCAATGTCAGTTCTGAACTTCTGTAGATACCCAGACCCGCAGGGTTCACACTAAGTGAGCTAAAGTCGCCACCCACCGATCCAAGTGCATTGCCAAAGCCCATTGACCTGGCGGTGCCCTGAGTAGTTAGATTCGAGAAATTATATGCCTCTCTTACATCCTGTGCAGATGCGACGAATGAGGTTGCCAATAATGCAATGAATAATACAGATCCGTAAGTACGCATATCCCTGATTTTATTTTTTGACAAGAAAAGAACTGCAATGTTTAAAATGGGTAACTGATATTATGAGGCACAAAAACCATACCCTATTAATCAGTTAAAGTATAAAGGCATTACCACACTATGCGATAATGCCTTTTTTATAAACTGATTAACAATTATCTGCGTCCGCCACCGCCAGCATG
>CAIVEH010000033.1 GCA_903904855.1 uncultured Bacteroidota bacterium
AGACAAAAAATGGGAGTAATCTTTGATACCCTTATAAAAAGAATGGTCAAAAATGATCCAATACGCTTGTTATCAAAGGATTGATATTGCGACCTAAGTGCCTATACCTATAAAATTAAATGATCCGGTAACGTCCGGAGTAAAAGAATTAATGGTAATGGAGCCCGAGGTGGCATATGAATATGGACCCTGAAAACCTCCTGATGAGTAATAATCTGCAGCTGCATTTCCGGTTGCAAACTGTACTGTTCCGATGGTGGTTACATCAATCAGAGTAATCTGTATTGCCTTGCCATCGGCCGACAAGCCGTTGAGGTATAAAAAGTTTAATCCACCCGATGAACTGCTTGTGGCAAAAGCGCTGGAAGGCCCTGATACCGAAAATGGTGTACCGGCTATAGTTGCTTTCATAACTGAATTGTCATTTGTAAGATTTTTGTTACTGCTTTTGGAACAGCTGTAAAACGAAAGCGAAAACACTATGACTGCACTTAGTGCGATTATAAATTTCATAAACATCTATATTTAAACTGCATTTAAAAAAAATATTATAAAATAATCTTTGTGCTCCTTATTCCTAAACCAGAAGAGGTAGTGACCTTCGTGTGATACTTTGCCCCCTGTGGTAAAACTTTAATTTACAAAGTAGTAACTACTCTTCATTAAACTCCATATGCGTGGCAATCAGATTACTGTTGGCCCTGGCCAGTATCCGGCCCTGCATATCATACACATGGCACTCTACATTGATGATCTTCTTACCTGTCCTCAGCACTTTCGACTCTGCCCGCATCCTTTCCCCTTTTTTTACAGCATAAAGAAAATCCACATTGAGAGTAAGTGAGGTATAATTCTGACTGGCATCCAGGCTCACAACCGCCCAGCCCAGAGCCTCATCAATTACCAGGCTCATCATGCCACCGTGTATATTTCCGTAAGGATTGGTCATTTCATTTCTTATCTCAAGGCTTAAGGTTGCTTCCCCTTTTTTAATACGTTCAAGTGTAAATCCCAGCCAGTTGCCCGCCGGCGATCTTGATTCCGTAACAACATTACCTTCAAATTGCTCCTTTATCCATTTCAGCACACTTCCAGGTGGTATATCCTTATATCCCATGCAGCAAAGGTAACGCTGATAAACCAACCAACCAGCCAATTCTCGAATCTGTAAAAGGAAGTGCATTAAAATCCCGAAAAAAATAATTGGATACTTTTATCTTTTATCAAACAAAATAGCTATTTTTATATTCCATTTCGAATTTATGGCTAAAAAAATACTCTTACTGGCCTGTGTCCTGTTGCTCCAGAATGCGGCTTTTGCTACCGTGCCCGACTGGAGCACCAAAGTAGCGCCCATTCTATACAATCACTGTACATCCTGCCATCACGATGGCGGCATTGCACCATTCTCATTGCTTACCTATGATGAAGCACAGATCAATGCCACCAGTATGGCCCATGATGTTACTATAAAAAAGATGCCACCATGGCCACCCGACCCAACCTACTCTCACCTTGC
>CAIVEH010000034.1 GCA_903904855.1 uncultured Bacteroidota bacterium
GACCAGCTCTGGATCCTTTTTTGTATTTCCAATTTGGGTTGAAAAAATTTGCACCAAAATATCCCTTCCTTTCGCCGTTACACGGCTTTGGATCAGCTTATTTCCATCATTTGCTACCATCATTTCGCCGTTACACGGCTCAGACCGATACAGGGAATGCCTTTCTACAGAAATCTCAGGTGCATCGCACCGTCAATATGGTAGACCTGAAGAGTGGATGGAACACCTAAGCCGCATCGCGGCGAAATTATAGTAAGGAATAGTTATTGCCTTCCCGGAAAGTCTCCTTCGAAAGGTGCGGCAACATTGTCTGAATATAATTAACATAAAATATTAACCTGTCGACGCTAAATGCCAGTGAAGTTTGCATTTACAACATTATGATAATTAGATTATTAATATCAATCACCCTCAATTTTTAACTAAATTTAGGGGTTACCTTTTATCGTTTTTGGGTATTAAGGAATGAACCCGAAACCTTCATCAGGTAGTAACTTTTTCACCTGAATTTTTTAAGAATTTTCCTGATTTGAGATCGGCAAAACCGATTATGCTGAATCAGAAAGAATCCTTACCAGGAAGAGAAAACTATTGCTTCGGCTGTTCGATAACCTTAAATACATCGCCAGTAAATATAAATTTAATTACTAATCCTGTAATTTTTAATGATGAAAAAGACAGAAAGATGGACATTGAAAGAGGTGGGTGATTCGGTAGAAGTACTGAATCAAAGAGAAGCAATCGGATTAAAAGGAGGTAGTCAAAACGGTGCTGCTGAATACTTCCTAATTTATGGAGTTCCGTTACCGCCAAATACTGGCTATAATATAGCGACAAATACCTGCTACAATTTGGGAACAGATAATCATGTTATAACAACTGCAGGGGGTGGTGGTAATACTACCACATATTCTGCACCATCTTGTCCCGCTTGCGTTGCTTTTGACAATTTTAATACAGGACAGCCAAGCCAAGATGTTAGTACGCCTGTAACAACGGAATTAGGTCAATATCTTGGTAAAACTTTACCTCACCAACTTGGCATCTGGGGGCATGATAATAGTAAGAAACAGTAATCAGCCTATAGGAAGACCTTAATACCATGCAAAATAAATTAATGACTGTGTTATTCAATTATTTTATTATGGTCTTCCTATTAATATTTTAATGATGAAATTTGAAACCTATCAAAATCTCAAACTAATTCTGATTATTGCAGTCATATTCGCTGCATCAATTCCTTTTTACTATTGCTTTTTGTTTTTCGTTCCACAATTGTTTGGATGCCAGCCGAAAGTAATATACGTCGCAATTGTATATGCGCTCGCGGATGTTGCTTACATACCATTAATTATTTATTTAAGCAGGAAGAAAGAAATACAGATTTCAAGAAAAGTTAATTTGCCTGGAATACAACTTGTTATGCTATTAGTTCTTCTTGCCATTTCCGGACTAATTATATTATTACCTTTTTACAATCCGGTAGATTATTTTACTCATCTCGTTGATAGAAGACTAAAAGTAGCAGTTTTCGATATTAGTCAATTGCAATTGAGATGGGGAATCAGTTTTTTTGGCTTCGCATTGATAAGCCCTGTTATTGAGGAGATCTTATGGCGGAAGCAAATCCAGGGACTGCTAATGAGAAATTTGTCCCCGTTCTGGTCAATTGTTTTGACTTCAGTATTATTTGCGTGTTGGCATTTGCGAATAAGCAATATTATAGCACTATTTGCTTGGAGCCTCCTGTTTGGTGTTGTTTATTACAAAACCAAATCAATGGTAGCTTCCATGATTCTTCATTCCTTCAATAATATACTAATCCTTTTGTTCAAGCATACATATGTTTACGGTACTCCATTGTACCTTGTTGAATATGTAACCGTGATAGCTGTTAGTGTCCTGGTTATTTATCTGATAATTAAAAACATAGAAAGATACACCGTAGTTAAAACACAAATTTCAGATGAAAACGCATCCTTGCCTCTGGACAATGGTGCCTAATAGAACAACTTTCACGTCCGATTGCTGCTGAAGGGATTACGTATTTTCTATTATATATCTTATATTCAAATATATCATACGAAAAAAATAAGATTAATGAGGAATTTCAAAAAGAAGTTCCGGAAGAAAATCTTAATGAAGGAATCTAAGGAATCACACAACAAATAAAATTGCTTCCCCATATTTGCAATTAGTAAGCCATAGTAAAGCATTCCAATGGAAAAGAACGCTAAGCGCAGTGGATTTTCGTCGCAGAAAATTGGACAGAATCCTTCGTTACCGCTTCGCCAAAACAAGGGGGAGGGAGGCTAATTGCCTTTGGAAAATTTGAATAAACATCCATAACCAATTGAATTCAGAGGTCCTTATTCTGTTGGGACCAGCTCTGGATCCTTTTTTGTATTTCCAATTTGGGTTGAAAAAATTTGCACCAAAATATCCCTTCCTTTCGCCGTTACACGGCTTTGGATCAGCTTATTTCCATCATTTGCTACCATCATTTCGCCGTTACACGGCTC
>CAIVEH010000035.1 GCA_903904855.1 uncultured Bacteroidota bacterium
CGCAAAGGCGCAAAGCCGCAAACCTATGAATTGATAACAGGTATTAAATTTAAGCAAGACATCAAAGCCATCAAAGATTGCAATGCATAATTTTATGCGGATTAAACTATAGCTAACATTTAACCGTTGAAACGGTAATAAGAAATCAATTTTCCGTTATACCCACAGTTGAAACTGTGGGCTATGCTTTTTCGCTTAAGTATTTATGAAATTATATGAGCCAACAGAAATAACACAGGGAATGAGCAATAATTTCCTAATTTTCGGCACAGATCACTTTCTCATTCAATGAAGCCATTCTTTTTATTTTTTGCCTGTATCACCGGGCTGCATTTTACGTCAACCGCGCAACTGATGCGAATGGCTATTTTGCCGCAACCCACTGTAAAGATTACCCCATCATTACAGCCTGTTTTGGCAGGGCTAAGTATAGATTATTACCGGATGGAGCCCAATGGGGGAGCAGGGAGCAACCAGCCTGCCTACAACCAGGTGCTGAGCCCGGCAGATGTGGTGGTGAAGATCAACAACAAACTGAGCCATAAAACATTTCAAACCCTGACAGAGGGCGAAAATGCACTGCTGGTGCTGCACCCGCTCAGTAAGGACCGTATACATGCCGAAATCAATCCGCTCAACCCTGAAAGCCAGGGTATAGAAAGTATAGAACTTGATGTGCTTGCCCCCGTGGAGATTGGCTACAACAAAACCGATGCCGATGTGCAGCAGGCAATCATCATCTTTAAGAACTACGGACTGCAATTAATCCCTAAAGAATACTTTGACCGTGCAATATGCCTGGACATTATGCAGCAGAACAACAAGCTTGTTGTTACTGAGACATCAGAACTTTCGCCTGCGTCTGCTTCGCTTTGCAATAAGCTATATGCCTCGCTGGACTTTAATTTATTTCCACTTAATGATTTGAAAACTTATATCGCCAAAGGATTTATTTCAGTCAATGATTCTGGTAAACTGACCAGTGAAAGTATAACCCAACTGCAGCAGATATTTTATTACCGTCAGGCAATAGCCGCTACCCAGACTATAAATACCGGATGGAAAACCAAAAACTATAATGATTGCAAGGATGCCTTTTATAGTGAGAGTTATCGCCTTTACAGATTTGATGACCCGGGTTCGCTTGATACAATCATCAATAATGAGCGCTATGTGCATATGCTGGCCTGGAAGGCCAAAGGCTTTGCCCAGCCCTCATCTTCCAAACCATTTATAGTTAAGAGAAATGACAGTGTGTTTTACCAATCGAGCCCTGTGTTTTTCAACAATGCTTTCTTTATGGTTCAGGCAGCGGAGATGAATAGTTTCCTGAAAGCTGACCATATATCGGAGCTTACCCTGCAGGAGAGCCGACTCCGACTTATGCAGCTGCTGGGATTGCCGCCGGGCTCTGCCAATGATGAATTTGAAGATTTGTGGGTAAAGAAAAACGACATGTTCAGGCCAGGTATAGATAGCAGCCTCACTGTGGGTGGCGTGCTTAATGCTTTGGACAGTGCCTACATTAAAAGTTTCCTTGGTTATTCAACCGGATCATTCAGTTCGTCCGGGCTGCTTAACAAGTTTCCCTTCACAGGACTGGGCTATACCTGGGACTGGCGGCCAGAAAATAAATCGCATGTTGGGCTTAATGAGTTTGTGCTGAAAGAAAACCGACAAATTTATTTGGGTAAAACGTATACCACCGAGGAGTATCTGAAGAAGTTGCAATAGCAATTTCTTATTTCACCTTTTCTATTACCAGGTTGATTACCTCAACCAATATCAGCAATATGATGATGATTTCCAGCACATAGCTGCTGCGGTACTGCATGATATCTTTGAACAGCTCAAAGTTATCTTTTATGATTTGGAGGCTCTCCTGTATGTTTCTGAAACGCACCTGCAGGTCGAAAGTTTTTTTCAGACCGTTATGTATTTTGTTCAGATCTTCATCTTCCCATGTTTCGGGCGGGGCATCAAAAATATAGAGGTTCTCAGAAATGCTGCTTTTTAGATTAAGTGTTCTGCCTATATACTTCTTAAGATTGGTCCCAGATATATTCAATCGGCCTTTCTTCTCCAGGTATTGGGTCTGCAGATTGGTTTCGAGCAGCAGTTTGTGGGTAATTTCGTAATAATAATCGAGCGCTACACTCTGAGAAACATTTAGCATAATAAGCCTGAAAACCTCTGTAGTTGGTTCAACAATACTTATTTTATTATAACCGAAACCGATCTCGTCTGCGCCTGTTTCAATTTCAAATTCCTCTGTATGTTTTGACTCTGAAAAATTTTTGCAATAAGGATTGATAAACCTGATGAACTCGGATATTTTAATCTCATCATAATTCAGGAAGGAAACTACCCCGTACTTAAAAATATAGATATATTTATCTTCTTCAGCGGCGTAAAAAACTTCATCATTATCTGAAAAATGTACTTCTGCCCTGAAGCTGGTTTTAAAAGCCCTTACATCAATACTATCCGCGATCTGATAGGCTAGAACTTTCATAATCAGAGCAAAATTACGAAAAGGCAGCAACAACTAACTGAAAATTAACCAGTATTGATGATTAACAGATTAACCTGACTATCAGGATTCTTCAAATAATTGGGTCTATATCCTGTTTAAGTCTATTCGCCAATAGATAATTCAAATTTGCACATAGATAACCAAAATTGAAAGGCCAATTACCTTTATACAAATTTAAGGCATGAAGCGAACTGAGTTTATAAAAGGGTCGGCAATAATAGGTGCATCCATTGCGTTTCCTACACTGCTCAAGGCGGCATCAGGCATAACGGATGGGGATAAAGAGCGGAAAGTATACCATGTAATCAGCGCCAATAAAACAATGGTGGGTACCTTGCCTGTGTTGCGTGCCTTTGCCGGAGATAATAATGACTATGTATCGCCCTATGTGTTTTTCGATGAATTTGGCCCGGTATCGGTTGATCCCAGGCAAAAGCCTTTGCGGGTAGATGCGCACCCTCATGCAGGCATTATACCTACTACTTATTTCTTAGATGGGAACGGGCATCACCGCGACAGCCTAAATTATGACCTGCAGATTGGCAAGGGGGATTTTATGATGTTTACCTCAGGCAGAGGCGCTATACATATGGAAGAAACCGGGCAGAAATTATATAATGATGGCGGGCTTTATCATGGTTTCCAGATATGGCTGAATATGCCCTCAAAATATAAGTTTATTGATCCTGCTACCCAGGTATTTCATCAGGATAAAACGGCAAAAATCAATGAGGAAGATTTTACGGCTACCGTGGTGATGGGTGAGCTATTTGGCGCTAAATCGAAAGTAGAACCAATGTTCCCGGCATTTTATTTTCACATTAATCTCAAGGCAAATAAAAAGATAACTATTCCAACCGATCCGCAGCATAATGCATTTATCTACGTAATTGGTGGTAAAATAGAAGTGGCTGGCAGAAAGGAGATTGCTCAAAACCAGGTAGTGCTTTATGAGCGCGGAGAAAGCGATATAAATATCTATTGCACAGAGGATGCTGAGTTATTGATGCTGGGTGGCAAACCGCACAATGAACCTGTGTTTGCTTACGGGCCATTTGTTATGAATACTGAGGATGAAATACGTAAATGTTATACAGATTATCAATCAGGGAAAATGGGTAACCCTATGTTGGTTGATGCCAAGAATTAGAGTGCTGATTGAATTCACAGAATGTAATTATAACCTCTCATGTGGCTGAATAACGGATTTTGTGGTAATACTTTATCCATGGTATTCAATCCAGTGTTGGTCAATGTCATTTAATAAGCCAGTGAATGCTGGCGCTCAAGAATTGAAATGATTTTCTTATTGGCTTCAGCTTTACCAATAGTTATTCTGAGTGCCTTTTCCTGTCCGGATTTCTCAAGGTCGCACACCAGAATACCATTGTGGAACAACTGATCTCTTACTTCATTTTTTTCATGGGAGCTTTCGAAATCAATGTAGAGAAAATTAGCCTGGGACGGAATTACACTATGACCTAGTTCTTTGAGTCCGGTAAATAATAATTCGCGTTGTTCTGCATTTTGTGCAGCTGACCGATAGATAAAACAAGTATCGGCAAGGGCTGCAATTGCTGCAGCTGATGCAATAGTATTGATAGAAAAAGGTATCTTGTTTGAATCAAGTTTCCGGGCCATTTTTTCTTCAAGTATTGCATAACCAACCCTCAGGGCCGCAAGCCCATATATTTTGGAAAAAGACCTGACGATAACCAGATTGGGATATGTTTTCTGCAAGGCCAATGAATCAGGAAATGAAGCGTCTGTGACATATTCTGCATATGCTTCATCGATCACCACTGTGATATTCTTCGGAACCGAGGCAAGGAAAGTTTCCAGTTCGTTATGAGTAATGATTGTACCAGTAGGATTATTAGGATTAGCAATAAATATCAGCTGAGTGTTGTCATTTATATAGGGGTAGAGATTTTCGGGCAGGCAGATATAATCTGTCAGAGGGGCAAACCTGCACTGCCTGTTGAGGTTCTTGGCCAATTGGCCATAGACACTGAATGTGTTGTCAAATGTCAGTACTTCTCCACCATGGCCAACAAATGTCTGGATCAATCCCTCAATAATCCGCACAGAACCTGCTGCTGTAACAACATTGGTTTTGTTTACATGGTATTTTGCGGCCAACTGGTGCTTTAGGTCATTGGGATCTACCTCGGGATAAGCGAAAATTTCGCTGAAATGCTGCATTCCGGCGTTAATTGCCTGTTTGGAACAACCATAACAATTCTCATTAGCCGAAAGCTTTATAACATTATTTGTTTTCATATCCAGGTCGGGTTAATTCACGCCATTTGATTTTATCATTGGAATAACTGCAAGAACATCTGTATCCTGATATTTCATCATAATAACATCCTGCTGGCAGGAAAGGCTGATTGTTTCAGGAATATACATTTGTTCCACTAAATCTTGCCTGCAGTCAACCACCATTCCTATTTCCATGCAGTAGGTGAGCCAATTTGAACATGGTTCGTGCCTTTCGAATCGTTCGCTGTCGGGTGTACTGACAACATCTTTTATTTCGCGGCCAAAAAACATTTTAAGACCGTTTTTTTCTTCTCTGGTAATGTGGAGGCTGTCGATGGTATCAAATATAGCGCCATAATGAATCCATGCATTGGCAGTGCGTTGCGCCCAATCATCTGTCATATGGTCAGAGTGAGGTTCAGTGAGTACGATGGCATCGGGGTTGAGCGAACTAACCTGTTTGAAGAAATGCTTTCTTAAAGTTATGGAAGGAATATGATGCACAGCAAGGGACGCATTAATTACGAATTTGCCACAATTTTCAGGCAGTACCTTCTTTATCTCCTGCATATTAACTGTTTCAGCAAAGCCTTCGAACAGGTGCAAATTTACTTTGAAAGCGGCATTTGTGGCAGCCTCGCTGATTAATTGCCTGGCATGTATCAGCGCATCTCCGAATGGCTCAATACCAATTATGGTCAATTCCCTTAGTTCTGTATTTTCTGCGAGTTCGTTTATTAAAGAACACATCTGTAATCCTCTGCCGATGCCGATATCCAGAACTGCAGCTTTTGACTCACCTTTAATCCATTCGGAGATCATTTTATTGCTGATAGTGTGCGAAGCAGATACAAACGGGAATTTGCTTATGAGGATGTCGAATAGCTTGATTTGTGGAATTTCGTATTTTTCAAGGTAGAGATGCCCTTTAGCAGACTTATTGTTTTGTGAATGATCAAAGATGGCATCAAGAAACAAACAGCACAAGAGTGCATCTTTGTCGATATCGACTCTTTGCCGTGCTTGCCTTCTTAAATCGAGGAGCTGATAGAGGAAGGCATCAGATGAGGTATTGCTGAGTTCGCTTAAGAATGATGCCATATTAAGTCTCAGGCCTTGCAGTTCTAATGTCATTGTAGTAATTCAGTTGTTTAATGAGGACAAAATTATAGCCTATACACCCGTTTGCAAGCGGGTGTATAACGGCATATTTACCGTTGATTAACGGTAAATATGCACAGGAAAATGGGGATACCCAGTATTGGTTATAGCGGAGGAAGCACCAATATTGTTTTAGCAACCATTAGAACTCAACAATCAACCCTATGGTTGGAATCACCACAGCGCTGCTGTTATTGATGATATATGGGATTCCATTGCTGCCATCACTGCGCAGTGGTTTACCATCTGAGGTCATGAAGGCCTTATTATCGGCGGTACGCTTAAAGGTGAAGCTGGGCGCTGCTGGTTGCTGTGCGGCATAGGCATTGGTCATATCGTAATACACATCCAGGCTCCATTTGTGGAAATTCCATTTCTTATCAATCCGGATATCCATAGAGTTAAATGGCGCAAGGCGCAAGGTATTAAACTTAGTATAATCGATGACCCCTGTACCCAAAGTAGTATAACCTGACTGAGATGCGGCCATATTAAATGGTGAATATGGCGCACCACCCTGATATCTGAATTTGACACCCAACTCTATATTGTGCCTGAACTTATAACCACCGATAAAGGATAACAGATCGCCATTATCCCAGGAGGCAGGGTAATAATTGTTGTTCAGATTGGTGAATTCGCTTTTGTAGTGGGTGTAAGCGAGAATCACAAAGAAGTTTTTTGTAAGTTTTTGCTGCAGCTGGAGTTCAAAGCCATAGCTTCTTCCAAGTCCGGTTGATGTAACAGGTTCATCGCCCAGTACATTGAAATCACCGCCTTCATTGGCCAGAGATAAACCATTGGTAAGTGAAACAGGGTAGTTGTGGTATGCCTTATAAAAACCTTCCAAAGTAACTCGTGAGCCTTGCCATTTGGGAAGGTATTCCAGCCCGGCAACATAATGGTCGCAGCGGATGTAGGATGTGTTTTTGTTTATATAATTACCGGCGCTATCGGTATAGCCCAACAGGGTATAGGTAGGTATCTTGTAATAACTACCTACTGATGCATTGAGACTGAGCTTATCTGAAAACTTGTATGAGGCTGAAAACCTCGGAGAAATCTGCTTCGAAATGTCATTGCCATTGGTCATAAAAGTATTGCCATCGGCACGAATGCCCAGCGAAAGGGAGAGTTTGTTTTTGAGCAGTTTTACAGCAGCATGGCCAAAGGCGCCATACTTTAAGAAATTGAGGTTCGTTTTACTTTTAACAGTAACCGGAGGTTTTACCACAGCCCCCGCAGAGTCGAGAATGGCACCGGTTACCTGGTCATAAAAATCATTGCTGTATTCATCGTATTGAGCCATTGCTCCATAGCTATAACTCCATTTGCCTATATACTTATTTACCTGAAACCGCAGCTTGTTTTCAGCCTCTGTAGAGTGTATACGCATCAATTCCGTAGCAGTAGTTGGGTTCTGGTTGTCGGAATATTTATCCAGTTGGTTAATGAGCATATTCCGGCTGAAAGTAAGGTTCCACAAACCGTTTTTGATCAGCTTCTTAAGTCCGTATCCATTGGTATAGCTCCATTGCTTTATGAGGGGAAAGGCATGAAGAATGTACTCGTTTTCTGCAGTAAGATTGTTTGGGGTAAGGAAGGTGAAATGGTCATTAGCGCCAACGCCGATGGTATAAAATGTAAGTTTTTTATTTATCTTATAATTCACTTTATACTGAAAGTCCCAGTAAGATGGCTGAATAGGTATCTGCAATGCCTGAAACAGCAGTTGCAGATAAGAACGGCGGGCAGATACTTCAAATGAAACCCTATCATTTACCGGGCCATCGGCAGCTAAAGCAATTTCGGTGGCGCTGGTCCGGAAATTATATTGCACCTTGTCGGGATTGGCTTCTCTTGATTTCAGTTGCAAAATACCTGATAGCGGATTATCATACTGAGAAGGGAAGGCACTTGTATAAAGATCTACGTCGGCAATAAAAGATATGTTCAGAATGCCGGTAGGCCCGCCTGCCGAGCCTTGCGTGGCAAAGTGATTGATGACCGGAATTTCTATCCCATCCAGGTAGTATACATTCTCATTGGGAGCCCCGCCCCTGATGATCAGGTCGTTGCGGTATCCGCCTACTGAGCCAGAAGTACCACCTACTCCGGGGAATGCCTGAATCACCCGCGATACATCGAAATTACCACCGGGATTACTTTTTATCTCCTGTGCCGAAAGATTGAGAATTGATAATGGGGTTTCGGCGCTGTGGGCATATGGATTGTTTTTTATAACCACTTCTGAAAGCGTTGTTGAGGAGCTGTTTTCCAGTTCCACCATCAGGGATTGCTGATTGCCCGAAGACACAACAACGTCAAAAATTACTTTGCTGTCGTAGCCCAGGGCCTGTATTTTTACATTATAAGATTTAGTTGGGATATCACGGATACTGAACCGGCCATCGGTATCAGATACTGCACCCAGGGTTGTGTTTTCAATGGTTATGGTTGCGCCTATCAAGGGCATTTCTGTTTTCTTATCCTTAACTATGCCATTAATGACTCCGTTTTGTGCAAAAGAAAGAACTACTAAAAAGGTTAAAGCCAGAGTGGATAAAAGTGACTTCATGTGTTGATTTATTTTAAAAATAGTGCTTGTTCAAGGTCAAAATTAATTGTTGTACCTGATACGGACAATAATATCGTTTTCTCTGTTAATAATATCCCAGGGGGCATTGTAACCCAGGTATGTAAAGTTCCCGGTTGGGGTATAGCCTGCTTTTGTCAGGAGGTTCATAAGGTCGTATTCCTTATCCTTTATTTTTTTGCTACCAACAAAACCTCCAAAGCTCAATGCGGCAAAATATCCCTCTTCGGAATAATGAATGTTGATGGAACTGTCTTTTGGGTCGGGCAAGTCGGTCATTTTATAGGCAGCGGGTAAAACAAAACTCATTTTGTTTTTATCGGAGTCCTGTTCCATATAAACAGGGGTTGTCATGGCAATTTTTTGGTCCCGCTTGTTGCCCCCGAAAATGTAGCTGGCTAGCCGCCTGAAATTATGGTTTGCATCCCGGTCTTCCCCTGTTTTTTCCGACAAAACTGTTGCCATAATAGCTTTGGGATAAAAGCGGATTTCAAAACCATTTTCTTCTTTCACTACGGTATACTGCTGCCTTTCTGTTTTCCGGTTAGTTGCTTTAGACATATAAACAAACAATACGAGTGTTAGTGAGGCAATACAAATAAATAAGACCATACGCTTCATAAGCTGATATTCTGTGCAAAGCTAACAAGGTGTAGTGAATCCGTAGTATGATAAAGGTTAGTAAGGCAAAATTAATTATTGCAGCGATTTGAAATTGAAAAGTGCTGCAAAAGACTACGAGGTCGATTTTTAGTTTGATGAAAACAAATAAACAATGTACTACAAGAACTGATACCCTACATAAATCTCGAATGAATTATTTAAACCAGTTGATTTTCCTATTATATTACCCACGGCATCATAATAATTGAATGAATATGCGGTAGTAATACTGGAGGCGTATCTTAAGCCAAATAGAAATTTGGTTTCTGTTCTTTTTTCCAGCCCGATAACGCCTGAGATGTAGGGTGGATAATCAATTCCATAAGGGAAATATGTATCCTTTGAAAGGGAATAACTGAGTTGGGGGCCGACCTGCAGCAGCAGGTTATGGTATATCTTGTAATCAAATAGCAGCGGAACCCTCAGGTAGGCCATTTTATTGTAGTGATAAATTGCAGTATTTTCCTGATTAAAAAGTACTTCAAGTTGCAATCCGGCCTTTCCTTTGCGAATGGCGGAAAAAACACCATATTGGAATGTAGGTTTATAATTTGCGGGTGTGCCACTGTAATTGCTGAAATTCAGTCCGGCTTTTATGCCAAGGTCAATGTCTGGTTTCTTTTTGGTGGTTTTTACCAAATCAGTAGTTTGAGCCAATGCAAATGGGCCCAGAAAGAGTAATGTAAAAAATGCAAGCAGTTTACAGGTGTTTTTCATTGTGTGTAACTATTCAGTTGTATGATGAGTATTTAATGGTTTGGGATTTCACATCTAAAATAAAGGACTGATTTCTGAGCGGTTAAAATTATTCAAAAATGTGCATTATATCAAGTTGGTATTTTTGAAAATGAGGACTTTGTGTATATTGATATGAGAGAGCTAAATGCAAACCAGGCTAAATAATTGGTATGATACTGACCAAGTGATAACTTAAATCAGATATTTTCTATACATTTACTTTTTGTATAAAATCTAAACGGCTAATTTTTTTAAAACTTATGAAAAAGACTATCCTGATCCTATCAACGCTTCAGCTTATTTTTAGTTGTGTTTTCAGTCAGGGAATAATGACAACCTGTGTAGGCACTGGTGTTGCCGGATACAGCGGCGATAATGGCATGGCAAGTCTTGCAGCAATTTATGGTGGCAATGATGTGTGTATGGATGCTTCTGGCAATATTTATATAGCTGATGCCTATAATAACGTAGTCAGGAAAGTTTCCGTGACTGGCATAATTACCACAGTGGCAGGCAACAATACCGCAGGCTATTCGGGCGATGGTGGTCCGGCTACTGATGCACAACTAAAGCTGCCTGCATATATCTGCCTTGACCCGTTTGGTAATTTATATATTTCGGAAGGAGGCCCACTATTAGGTAATCCTGGTAATGCTACTGTAAGGAAAGTAACACCAGGTGGCATCATATCCACTGTTGCTCACCTGGTATGCCCCAAAGCACTGTGTTCCGATAAGACAGGGAATATTTTTGTAGCAGATGAGGAAGCCAATATGATTGTGAAAATATCGCCTGCCGGTATCACTTCTACTATTGCAGGAAACAGATATTCCAAAGGCTACACAGGCGATGGCGGGCCAGCATCAGCGGCCTTGCTTGATGGACCTACAGCAATAGGAATTAATGCCGCCGGTGATTTGTTTTTTTCAGACCAGATTGATGCTTTTGTACCAGGTTGTTTTATAAGAAAAATATCGGCAGCCACTGGTGCTATCAGTACAATTGCCGGAACAGGAGTGGGAATGGGAGGCGATGGAGGCCCTGCACTTAATGCCGGTCTTGGGTATATATTCGGCATTTTCATTGATGGGCATGACGACCTTTATTGCAACGAACAAAGCTGTGCCAGCCGCAAAATAGATATGAGTACCGGGATAATTAATATACTGGCAGGAGATTATGGCACCGAAGGATATAATGGCGATGGAACCATTGCTACTGCAGAGTTTCTTAAATACCCCGGAGGTTTATGGGTGGACCCAACGAATGGAAATATTCTAATAGCCGATATGGGCAACAACCGGATAAGGACAGCAACACAACCAGATTATAATCCAACTGTGACGGGTATAAAAAACATTAGTGCCACTGCTCAATACGACATTTCACCCAACCCGTCGAATGGCATCTTTGTACTCAAAACAACCGAACCGAATACTGATATAGCAGTATACAATGAGGTGGGTCAGGTAGTGTATATAGACACTCAAGACAGGGCCAATAAAAGTATAGACCTCAGGAATGAACCTGATGGCCTATACTTTGTTGAAATGAAAAACAATTCAGGCCGCGAGGTAAAGAAATTCATTATTAAAAAGTGAGCGGCTAATCTGAAAACTAAAATTTCGAACGGATTATTTTATCACCAGCATTTTTTGTGTTGAAGTAACTACTCCATTTACGGTGAGGTTATAGAAATACATACCCGGTGCGAACTGAGAATCGTCTACCATAATAAAGCCAAAACGGTTATCTACATTGTAAGACCGCAACTCCTGGCCCAGAGAGGTGTATATGGTGAGAACTCCGTTTTTAGCGCCATCGGGCAAGGTGAATGTTATTTTCACCTGGTCTTTTGATGGGTTAGGTACTGGAGCTGATATGCTACCTGCGGGCTTTACTTCGTTGTTTACCAGGCCCAATGTGCCACCACCGCTACCGCAGGCGCTGCAAGGTATTGTTCCGGGTAGTGAATATATTTTTGGCCCGGAACTGGTTGTAACTGTTGCATAAAAAGATGTAGGAGACAGCTCATGAACCGTAAATGGATAAGAGGATTGTACATTCAATATAGAATCAACAATTGTTCCATGTTCATTGATTATCAATATTTTACTTAAATCGGAATTGGCTGTGTTATAATAAAAAACTGCTGCTTCTAAAAAAGTATCTGTATTGAATAAAGTTTCGGATGAGTAAGAAATTGAATTAGCCAATTTGGGATTGAAATAGGAATAAGGAAATGAACCCGGAATACCCGGAATAATTATTTTTTTCCAGAAGCTGTAGTCAGTGTTATAGTAAAAAATCGTGTCGGCACCACCTGTAGTTATATGGCCGGTAGCAACAGCAATTTTTTTTCCACTTATACTCAGATCAACTATAGCTAAACTGGCTGTTTTATCTCCAGGAAAAGAACTTGCCAGTACCATCTGTGCTTTAACATTGAGGTTGGATACCAGCATTAACAACGAAACCAATAACGGGAGGCTAGTTTTTTTCATAAAAAAAGTTTTTTGGGTTGATAAATAATTGTAAGTAACAATTGTTTTTATGCAATTTATCCAAAGATATGGAGATTGGACAAAAGCAAAAGGCAAATTGTAGGGTTAGGTTATTTGAATGTATAGCTATGCATACAACTGAATATCGTTATTAAGTTATTGCTTTCC
>CAIVEH010000036.1 GCA_903904855.1 uncultured Bacteroidota bacterium
GTATAAAATCCCCACCATGTTTTTTCGCCAGCAGATAATTAAACAATGCCGTACGCACCCCGCCAATATGCAGGCCTCCGGTAGGTGAGGGCGCAAAACGTACTCTTACTCTTCTTTCACTCATGCCGCGAAAATAGAAAAAACAATAGCCCTGCCCAAACTAATATAGGGCAGACCTGATATGATCGAACAATAACCTGCTAATAGCAGGCAAATTCCTGCATTTGATAAAAAAGGGCAATGGTCAGGAAAATAAATAAATTAGTATTGCGTTAAACCGCCTAAATGTTTTTTGGTCAATGGTATGTGAAATTAGTTGGTCAGTTTAATTAATACCCCTGAATGCTAGATACCCTTTCAATCGTGAAAACCCCGAGTGCAGCCCGCAAACTATTTCCGGCAGCTATGTGGAAAGTCAGGACCCGTGAAAAGATACTATATCTGACATTTGATGACGGACCGATAGAAGAGGTGACCCCGATAGTTCTCGATGAACTGAAGAAGTACGATGCCAAAGCCACTTTTTTCTGTATAGGAAAAAATATAGATGCCAATCCTGAAATATTTCAGCGGGTGCTGGAGGAGGGTCATACAATAGGAAATCACACACAGGATCACCCGAATGGATGGCATACGGCCAATGATATTTATTTTCAAAATGTTTCCAAATGTGCCGCTACATTGGCGGCAGTGATGCCTAAAGTATTGGCGGGATCAGACAGCGAAGAAATTGAGACGGAAGAACGAAGTTTTTTTCGTCCGCCTTATGGTAAGCTAAGTCTGTCTCAGTATAACCATCTCAAAAAATCCTACAAGATAGTGATGTGGGATGTCCTGACCTTTGACTTCGATCTCAAGGTCTCAAAAGAGCAGGTACTTGAAAATACGCTTAAAAATTCTGTGCCGGGTTCTATCATTGTATTTCACGACAGCCTGAAAGCTAAAGAAAAGGTGCTGTATGCATTGCCTAAGGTGCTCGAACATTACAGCAGGCTGGGATATAAGTTTGAAACTTTGCCGGAATGATAGTTTCTTTGCGGCATGTCGCTCATAGATACTCACACACATATTTATTTACCCGATTTTGATATTGATATAGATGCCGTGCTGGAACGGGCCTATCGAAATGGTATCGAAAAAATATTTCTGCCAGCCATAGATTCAGAGACTCATGACAGGCTCTTGAAACTGTGTCATCAGGGAGCTGGTGATTCTCGAACTCTTTTGGGGAAAGCAGAGGAGAAGTTATTGCCTGCCATATATCCGATGATGGGTGTACATCCATGTAGTATAAAAGAAAACTACAAAGAGGAACTGGATATAGCATGGCGCTATCTGAATAACGGCACTAAGTATTATGCTGTAGGAGAGATAGGCTTAGATTTTCACTGGGATGTGAGCCATAAGCAGCAACAGTTTGAGGCTTTTGATATTCAAATAGAATGGGCCATTGAAAAAGGATTGCCGATCGTGATACACTCTCGCAAGTCCACCTATGATTGTATCGAGGTTTTAAAAAAGTATAAAGGCAGGATCAACGGTATTTTTCATTGTTTCAGCGGCTCAGTGGAAGAAGCCAGAGAGATCATCAAACTTGGCTTCTATCTCGGTATCGGAGGTGTGGCCACATACAAAAATTCAGGACTACGAGAGTTGTTGCCGCAGATAGGCTTATCTCATATTGTGTTTGAGACAGATGCACCCTATCTCACACCTGTGCCTCACAGAGGCAAGCGCAATGAACCTGCTTATATCAAACTGATCTGTGAGGAAGTAGCAAAGATCATGGCAAAGAGTTATAGCGAGGTGGTCGAAACAACTACCCGAAACGCCCTCAATGTCTTTAATATCCATTAATCAGGTCTATTTTGTATATTCGCAATCCAATTTAAAAAGAGA
>CAIVEH010000037.1 GCA_903904855.1 uncultured Bacteroidota bacterium
CCAATTGTAAAAGAAAAGGAATGATAATTAAACATGTATGCAACGTCATTATGAGTTCTGAACTAAAATTAAATATTTTCATTCCTTCTAGTCTTCATACTTACTTGCCTTATATTCAAAAACACCAGCCGTTATCAAAGCAGCCCCGGAGCATACACTAAAAACTACGTCAATTGATGCCATAATCGGAAGTGATAACTTGTCTGGATTCACTACTGCTTTCAGCCGCATCAATCTGCATATGTCTGTCACGTCATCAAGAACATACGCCACTCCATTTACGACATTTGCACTCTCAAGGAGCGCTTTCTTTGCAGGAGGTGAAACATCCGCAATTTCTATACCCCCTTTAATAGAATACCATAGATCCAGTCCCAAAAACATAGCGCCTGTTATTGCAGAATAGATTGTGCCCGGGTCGCCTTCAAATTTTAATTGAAAATTCTCCATTTTTTCTAATGTAATTCCAGTCTCATATCTCCAAAATGAATGACCAATCAGGAAAGTGTCGATTGCCAAAACAGGAATAGTGAGATAAGAAATAAGCCTAGCTATATCCTCAGAATTGTTGAAGTCTGGCAATCTGGGGCTGCCGTTATTGTTGTAATAACCATAGGGAGAGGGTAACTCCTGGAAAAATCTAACCCATTGGCAAAAATTACCCAAAGCCTGAACTGCCAAAGACACAGGATCAATTTTACCATTATCTGGAATGGTTGGATCCTCCAGATCACAAATTGCATCAAATACACAGTTGAAAATAGTAAATATTCCATTGATTATACTATTAGACAAGTCCATGTTTGCTTTCGGACTGGAATTTGCCGCATTTGTTTCCAATGCTACGCCTTCTATTAATCTGGAAGGATGGTTTACCTTTCGGGCATTATAATTAATAAAATTAATTATATCCTGTTCTGAAGAAAAGGGAGCAGTACTTGTGGTTATTTTATATATAACAGTTATCGGGAAGGCTGCAATCAGCGAAACTAAACTTAACCCACACAATTCTATCGAGGTTCCATCAGTGTAGTTCTTACATGAAGAATCTAAAACATGATGATTATATATATAGCTAATAAAAAATATATCCCATTCTTGTGTAAACATCTCTAATAAAGTTTCAATTGCTACACTAAAAAGATCCATTATTAGCTCCACCAGGTCCTCCACGAGTTCTATGGTTAAATCTATGGTACCTTGTAGTATTTCAAAAATAAAATCTAAGGCAAATGACCCAAGCTGTGCCGGATTGTTTACTATGCTTACTATATCCTTTTTAGCCTTTACAAAACAGTCTAGTGAACTAAAATTCTTCTGAGTTATTAAATTTTCTATCTCGCTGAATATATCTTGTGATGGTGATGACGATAGAGTTATGTTAGACAGTGCCTTTTGAGACTTATCATCTGTAAAAATATTCATCAATAAATTGTTTTTTACTGATGGCTGCTGACTGATGGTCGGGTTGGGTTGACTTGAGCCAACGATAGTGTTTAAACTTGTTGATCCTGAATTATTGAGGCCTAATATCGAGCTTAATTCATTATGAATGTCATCTAAGTTGCTATTGATATTTGTTTTAGCCAATTCTAAAATGCTTAGTATCGCTGTTTTTATCGAACCTGATTGGCTGGATAACGATTTCATTGAGGAGTAAAAGGTATTGTATATCGCAGTGTGGGTTAGTCTTATACTCTCCCAATCAAAGATGAATCCCAGATAATCAAGTATTTCTGTAGCAATATTCCTTCTTGATCTTAATGTACCTGTTTCTTGTAAATCGGCATATATAACTGGCATTGCACACGGTATACTTCCCAGTGCACATTGTAATGCATCCATTATCTCATCAATACAGGTAATTGCAATAGTCCTGGTCTCAGGGTTATTCGTTTCATTTACAATTTCAAGTTGAATGATAATTTTGGGCTCTGTTTTGTCGGTTGCTGCTGTATCTGCAATCAGAATTAATTTTGTAAGACTTGCCAAACCCGTGTTAACCTCCCAAAACAGATCTGCCCCTATTTCTATTTCACTATCCTGAACCGGAGGTGCGCTTTCCACTGTATAAGCAGTGAATTCTGGGCCTGAGGGTCTGTTTTCAAGGACCCAGGCCCGTGGTTTAATATTGGCTTTGTTTAGTTTTTTTGTGAGCATGGTCATGTCTGGTGTGCTGCCGGCTACAACTTTGGTGCCTGGTGTTCCTTCATCCAGCATTTTGGCAAGGTCCTGAGCTGCCTGCATAACCGGAGTGATCATCTGGCTTGGATTATTACGGTATTCACCTGAAACCAGATATTGATTTAAAGTTGCCGGGTCCTGAGACCGCTGGTTGGCGATGTTATTTGCAAGTTGATCAGGGGTGCTGTCTAAAAAGAAACTCTTAACGACCTCGAAAGGTTCATAAAATAAAGCGGAAGCATTTTCAATGTTGAAAAGTGGGCTCCTTGCTGAAATCTGAAGTTGAAATGAAGGAATATAAGTACCAGTCGTTTCATAAACAAGATTAAGTTGGCCAAGTTTGTTTGTCTTTACATACGTATGCCCTTGCAGAGGGATAAACACCAATTGGTTATTAATATGTACGTTTACCGCTTCAGTACAATGAATTTCGACTTCAGTATTGGGTAAGTTAATACCATTCTGGTCACGCACTACAAAGTTGCATGTGTATGATTTTATCTTTTCTAAAACTCCTTCATTGAGATTGTCAATCGGCATCTCTACATAGTCTGCATTCCAATGATCGGTATGCTCGTCCTGCCAAAATCGTATGATGTAATTAGCTTTGTCAACTACAAAAAGATTGAGCTGGCCGGAAGTATTGGTAGCCAACTCGATCTGTTGTGCTGAAGTAAATATTAACTCACCTTCTGAATAACCAGTGATACTGCCTGCTTCAGGACCGCTGAAGTGGTAAAGATTGTTATTCTGGTCGGTTATAAATATATGCAGATGGGTAGTTTTATCTCTCTGATTAATAAATTCTTTTGCTCGCACATGACTTATGGAAGTGATGCCGGGTGGCAAAGTGCAATCAAGTGCCTGTGCACTGCTCCAGGTCTTGGCAGTCTCATCGAAGGTTGAGGTGCATATATTTTTATTTGTGAACGTGATAAGTACTTGCCGCCCAGCATGTGAGTTCAGAAGTACCCCTCCGATTAGCTCATCGTCTTCATTTAGCAATGGTGGTTGCAACTGAACACCCTGTTCTGCATTGGTGAAACTATTAAAAGCATTCAGCCCAGATAGCATATACTCATTCGGGAATAGAAAACTATGAAAAACACCGGCAAAACCAGACACCGAGTAAGTTTCAATCACATTTGGCCCTTGCCATGGGTCTGGGTTAATATCGTTATAAAATCGGGGGCCCGTGTTTAAGCTCAGTCCGTAAAAATTATAAAACATATACCCGAAATAGGCGGTACTAGTGTTGCTATATTTCGCCGTGGGTACTATTAAACAATCCGTGACTTCAGAACCACCTGATGTTCCATTCGTGATATTCGCATTCTTCGCCACAAAAAGTGTGGCATCAGGGTTAAAGGGCAGTCCATTCGTTGCTTGATACGCAAAAGTGAATTCACCTTCTTCACTTTTTGAAATAGAGCATAAATCGTAAACCGCACCCGGCGGATATAGGTTGTCTAACCCCATAACCGCTACGTAAATGATATTATTATATACGTAGGTTTTTATTGTTATCGAGCGCCCACTCATCTGAGTCCAGGTGCTTCCACCAGTGCCTGAATAATCAGCTAAACATAGATTTGTCCATCCTGATTTAGATTTGGCGTCTACATAGGCAAAGTAAAGCTTTGAATTCCAGCCTAAGTATACTAATCCGATGGTGTCATCACAACTATTTTGAATACTTGTAAATACTCCTTTCTTAGCCTGTACTTTGTTTATTACTCGAAAGTTTTCGGTCAAGTGCGTATCGACTGTAAATGGAGATATAATTGTTGGTTGCGGCATAATTATGATTATTTAAGTTGATTTAGATCTTTTTAATACTTCATTAAGTATAATTGCTATATTCTTTTAAAGGGACTAATTTGTAACACTGGAGTGTTAGTAATTTAGATATGAGGTAAAACACTATCCTAATTTTGTAAAAAAGTAAGCGTGAATTAAATATTATAATATAAATTTAAATTTGTAATTATGATTTGGTATGTCTATTAATTGGAAATTAAATTATTTATTTATACTATGTTAAGGCTTTTCAGAGGCTGCCTCCCGTTTTGCCTGGCCGGTACAGTAATTGTTTTTGTTACTGAAAAGTAGATTTCCATTTAATGCATTTCCCGAAAATGTTGTGAAATGGGTCCCCAGTGTTGTGAAACCGCATTTATATATTGAGTAGTAATATGATAATGGCAAGATCTGCCAAAATTAGATGGCTTTTGTTTTATTATTTTTCCTGAAATAATTTCCCCTTATCATCTTATTGGCTTTTCAGATTCCCCCTCCCGCTTTGATTCCTGTGGCAGGTTATTATTTATAGTAACTAATATTTGAATGTTTAGTTTATTCCTTACAATTGCTCCTGTTTAAACCTTCCGTATTGCCAGGCCCCCATTTTCAGAGGCCTGGCATTTGCCGGAAAGTTATATCAGCCCAAGGTTACAACCAGTCAGCTGGTCGCGGGAAATTTAGAACCATTTTGAAAAGAAAATAACCGGGAATTCAGTTGTATAACACATCTGGTGGGTAACTGAATACAATTTACCATCAGCTGTCTTTCCAGAGATAGTTATATTGCTCATACCTTGCCTCAGCTTGTTAACAATAGTACCTGAATCTACCCTTATACCCATCAGATGGGGGGTACCTACTTTTGTATAAATAACATTACCTTTACCATTTTCAATCAATGGAATAACCAATGGATCAAGGTCTCCGAATATAGATGCATTAATATCGGTAAGCGAGCCTAAAATACCATAGCGGGGCACGCTTAATGTCAAAGGTTCTGTGCCTGCATCTGTATCAGAGCTATTTGCCTGTTTGCCCAGTGAAATAGTACGGCCAAAGTTGAATTTATCATTGCCAGCTTCTGTACAGAATTCCCAGGGTAGGTCAACCCTTTTGTTATCCTTATCTATACCGGTTATTATGTACTTGCCGTGTAATACTATCCGGCCTGCATCAGGGTGCAGCTTACCGCCCCATACTTCAGCATTGTAGTAAAAATTACCACCAAGTATTTTAATTTCATATTCTCCTTCTCCACCTGTGAGCAGTGGCATCATTACGGGACCAATGCCGCCATCTTTCGGCCAGATAAAGTAAGGAAATACAGATACATTTGTCAGTTTTAAAGGAAATTGTGGCATAAAAATTATATTTATTTGTTTGAATTAAGATTTTCCTACTCTTTTCAAGGGTTTTCAGATTCCCCCTCCCGCTTTGATTCCTGTGCGGGGCAGGCTCTGTTTTTTTGAGTGGTGGCTGGTCTCCACTGTTTGCGCAAACTTCTTATAACTAAGGGTGTTAAGCCCCTGAATATCTTTTTCTCAATGTTTATTTGTTTATTCCTTCCTGATACAAACATACATTGACTATCAACCCATAAAAAGCATAATGTAGTAAACGGTAGTTATAAATCGTAACGTGTGGAAATGGGGTAGTGAACGGTAACCAGAGACGATAATTAAGGCTTGGAATTAGGTAAGGAAAGTTATTCAGTACCTGAAAAAAAATGATTTTGTTTAAGTTATACTCCTACTCAATTCAAGGCTTATCAGATTACTCTTTCCGCATTGGTTCCTGTGCGGGGCAGGCCTTGTATTTTTGATGTGTTTGGTCTCCACTGGCTGGCCCCTTCTAATTACGAAAGCCGTTAATTCTCAATTGGATCCACTGTTTTTCAGGATGGAACATTTTCACCAATCGCCTGGTTGCATAAAAAGACCTGAGATAAGGTAAAGAAAAAGTTCACCGGTATTCTGGTGCCTGCTAGTTACATGGGTCGCAAGTTCCACTTACGCCATTCAGCCCTTCCTTGGTTACAGTTAGTGTTGCCGAACTTGTAAAGGCTTTGGTGATGATCCAAATGCTGTCAAAATCGCATTTCGGCCAGCTAAGGTTGCCCTTTACGCCCAATGCTGTAGCTATCAGCGGTATGTTTTTGTGTTCCCACACCAGTAGAATAATGCCGTGTTTTTGTTTGTGGCCCAGTTTCTCCTTTATTTTTCCGGTTATACCTGAGATGTCTGACTCACCATACTCCGATCCTACCTGAAGGTTATATTGAATAGCAAAAGGTGCTACTGTTTCCATCATTCTGATATGAGTAGTTTTAGCGCTTCCAGTGCCTATCGTTGGTACATAAGTATACAATGGTATACTGAATTTACTGCTAAGAACCGGAGGTAAGGCCAGTGCCCTGCTCTGGCCCTTAGGACATAGGTTATCTCCTTCAGCTGGTTTTTCTCCATGACGGATGATGACAATGGTATCTTGTGCATAAGAACTTGCCTGCAAGC
This sequence comes from uncultured Bacteroidota bacterium, assembly GCA_903904855.1. Lineage (GTDB taxonomy): Bacteria > Bacteroidota > Bacteroidia > Chitinophagales > Chitinophagaceae > Nemorincola. Next base: position 6,501 of record CAIVEH010000037.1, read on the forward strand.
ATGATACGAATAAGCACATAAAAGCTATAAATAAGTTATTTTTCATTTTTGAATTTTATAATTTTACACAATATTGTTTAAACGATTCAAAGATTCAGTATATACACCAGGACTTACATGAAAACAGGTTATGCTAGTAGTTTACAATTCAGCTTGAAATGTTTTGAGCTAAATTTTTTATATACAACAGACTTATTAAAAGGCCCGGTGTATATAAAATTGTTATTTGCAATTACCCAA
>CAIVEH010000038.1 GCA_903904855.1 uncultured Bacteroidota bacterium
GTGATAAGTGATATGTGATAAGTGATATGTGATAAGTGATAAGTGATAAGTGATAAGTGATAGGTGATAAGTGATAGGTGATAAGTGATAGGTGATAGGTGATAAGTGATAGGTGATAAGTGATAAGTGATAAGTGATAAGTGATAAGTGATAAGTGATAGGTGATAGGTGATAAGTGATAAGTGATAGGTGATAGGTGATAAGTGATAAGTAGTATAAGTATTGGTGCAGGATTAAGCTGTTAAGTAAAATAGCAATATTAAAATATGAAACCGGGATATACAACGGCGGAAGAAGCAGTAAAACTGGTTAACAGTGGTAACAGGGTTTTTATACATGGCAGTGCGGCAACACCGCTTAAACTTGTTGATGCATTATTTAAACATGCAGGCGAGGTGAAGGATGTAGAACTTGTTTCAATCAGTACTTACGGAAAAATAGACTGGAACCATCCGGAAATAATGCAGAGCTTCTTTATGAATTCGCTGTTTGTTTCGGAAAATATCAGGGGGTGGGCCAATTCGGAATATGGTGGATTTGTACCTGTTTTCCTGAGCGAGATACCTGCATTGTTCAGCAATGGTTACCTGCCGCTTGATGTAGCACTTGTGCATGTTTCTCCACCCGATGAACATGGTTATTGTACGCTTGGCACCTCAGCCGATATAGCTATAAGCGCTACCCGCCATGCCCGGATAGTAATTGCACAGGTAAATCCACGTATGCCACGTGTGCTGGGTGAGGGAATTGTCCATGTATCAAAGTTTGATGCTATGGTGTGGGAAGAGGCAGAACTGTTTGAAGTGGATTATGCAGGTAAGGTGGATCCGGTGGCAGATAAAATAGGGTTGCAGGTTGCCTCACTTATCGAAGATGGAGCTACTTTACAGATGGGTATAGGAGCTATCCCTAATGCCATTCTTGGCGTGCTTGGCAATCATAAAGACCTTGGGGTGCATACTGAAATGTTTTCTGATGGACTGATTCCGCTGGTGGAGAGTGGCGTAGTCAATAACTCAAAAAAGAAGATTGCCTGTGGCGAAATAGTAACTTCCTTTATACTGGGTACCCGTAAAGTCTATGATTTTGTGGACAACAACCCCTATGTGCATGCAATGGATATTTCATTCGTAAATGATGTGGGTATCATCAGGCAAAACCCCAAAGTAATAGCCATCAACAGTGCCATAGAAGTAGATATCACGGGTCAGGTATGTGCAGATTCTATAGGCACTTACCAATATTCGGGCATAGGTGGCCAGATGGATTTTATGCGTGGGGCAGCTCTTTCTGAGGGTGGCAAACCAATTATAGCTATTCCATCGGTTACCAATAAGGGTATCTCACGCATAGTGCCGCACCTAAATGAGGGTGCAGGCGTAGTTACCACCAGGGGGCATATACACTATGTAGCCACTGAATATGGTGTAGTGAACCTGTATGCCAAAAACCTGGAACAGCGGGCTATATTGCTTATCGGCATTGCCCATCCCGATCACCGAGAAAGCCTGGAGCAGGCTTACCATAAACGGTTTGGAAGAATGATAAGGGGGTTATAGCAACCCCTTCAGATATGCTGCTGCCTCCTTCATCCGGCTGCCATACCAGCTAAACATTTCGCCATCAACCAGCCGCACTTCAGTTTCTGAAAGTTTTGTTTTTATTTCGGCTATATGAGCTTCTTTAAAAGGGTAGGGTTCTGAAGACAGTAAAACCAGATCTGGCTGATTTTCTTTCAATAAATCCAAGGTAATTTCCGGATATCTATCCGTGGCGGCAAATACATTCTCCCAACCGCATGCCTCAATCATATTACTTATAAAGGTATTGCCCCCCGCCACCATCCATGGGTCCCTCCATATAAAATAGGCAACCAGTTTTTTGCTTCTATTGGTGGACTGCTGCAAATCATCAAAACCATTTCTTATTTCAGATGCCAGCTTAGCCGCTTGATTTGTTCTGCCCACTAGTTCTCCCACTACGGTTATCATTCTTAATGCATCGTCAATAGAATTTATATTGCTTACCCAAACCGGAAATAGTGCCGCCAGTTCCTCAATCTGCTCTCGGGTGTTTTCCTCTTTATTGGCAATGATCAGATCGGGATTTAAGTTCTTTATGCGGTCTATGTTCACTGTCTTGGTGCCACCAACCCTTGTTTTAGTCCGGAACCACTCGGTAGGGTGAACGCAGAATTTGGTTATCCCTATCACTTCCTCCGTCAGTCCCAGATCATACAGCAACTCTGTTTGGGATGGTACAAGTGAAATAATCCGTTTTGGCGGAGTATTGATTATTATCCGGTTGCCCATCATGTCTGTAAAACTTTTTTCTGCCATCATTGCAAATATCTGCAATAATCTGCCCCATACCTTAAAACTTGCAACCGACCTGAAACAGCTCATTGTCTGCTTAATATCAGTATGTCCTAATTCATTTTAAATCAACTTTGCAAGGGTATTTATTCGGTTTTTTAAATAGTCCTTGATCTATATGGGCTATATATAGTTAAATGTATTTATTTTATGCGTACAGTGCAATCCAGATTCATTCTTTGTCTATTATTCATTTTATATTTTGTAACCAGCATACAAGCCAAACAACCCTCCAATCAATATCTTTGTCCTTCACTTGTCGATCGTTTCTATATACTCAACAATCAGCAACTATTCTGGTTCAATACGGCCTATTCCCCGAACATGTTATATCAGTTCATCGCCTTGCTCGACAGCGCTGACCAAAAAGGATTGAATAAAGAAAAATACCACTATAGGGAAATCAAAACCAGCACACCGCCAGCTGACTCTGCTGGTACCCGCTACCTCGACCGACTTTATACCGATGCCCTTATTGCATTTGCACGCGATGTGTTATATGGAGTCCGACAGCCTGAAACTGGAGAGCAGGGTAGTAGTAGGCAAGGTGGCCACCAGGTCGCCCCGGTTTTCTACTTGGTGCTACCAGGTTGTACTGTATCCCTACTGGAATGTGCCGCACGATATCGCGGTAAAAGAACTGCTGCCCCGCATGAAGCGCAACCCCGGAACGATGGAACGAGAGAATATGCAACTTGTTACTAAAAGTGGTAAAGTAGTGCCTCATGCGGGTATCAACTGGTCGCAATACAACCGCGGCAACTTTCCATACCAGTTCAGGCAGTGTACAGGGTGCAGCAATTCGCTGGGTGTCATAAAATTCAACCTCACCGACCCCTTCGACGTTTACCTCCACGACACCAATTTCAAACTTGCCTTCCTCAAAGATCTCCGTTTCCTCAGCCATGGCTGCATCCGGGTGGAAAAACCTATTGAACTCGGCAACTACCTTCTCCACAACCAGCTCGACTCCAACTACCTCAAGGCCTGCTACAAAGATCAGCAACCCCGCCCTATAAATCTTGATAAGAAAGTCCCCGTTTTTGTTGTTTACATGCCCGCTGAGGCCAGTGGAGACTCAGTGATTTATTATAAGGATATATATAAGCTGTTTAAATGATTGGGGGCTGAAATATAAATATACTCAATTGATATAACTATAAATTTTGTAAGCTGAGAATACCGCATTTTTTCACAATTTCCTGAAGGTAAATTCTGTATTTTTACCTCTTTGCTACAAGCTTTATCAGCTTTATTATCATTAAAAGGATGAGTTTATCCACAAATTGGGCTACCTGAATAGAATATCCCCACATCGAACAGCAAAATATACAGAAACTACTTTTTTTTGAAATCAAAATCCATATCTTTGCACAAAATTTCAAAGCAGGTAATGGGTATTAAACGGCTGTTTTCCTTATTGGTATTGGCTTTCACGGTTTTTGGAGTGTCTTATTCTGCAACTGCACAAACTGAAGGAAATAAGACAGAGGCGGCAAATTTGCCTGCTGAAGGTAAAAAAGAAGAAAATAAACTCGATGTTGCCAAAGTTATTTTCGGCCACATTGCAGATTGCCATGAGTGGCATTTATTTTCAATTGAGCACGAAGGTGGTAAACCAACCGAAATAGCCTTTCCGCTGCCTTGCATCGTTTACAGTCCGTCAAGAGGTTTATTCTGCTTTATGTCTTCTAAAATCATGGAAGGCGAAGGTCATGAAGGTTTCCACCTCGTAAAAGGCGCAATGAAGGAAAAAATAGAATCTTTCGATGGCACACCTCTTTACGATCTTTCTATTACAAAGAATGTTCTTTCCATGTTCATTTCTATTTTTCTGCTTTTATGGTTAGCGCTCAGCTCTGCTAAAAAGTATAAGAAAAATGGTATAATGACTGCGCCAAACGGCTTCCAGAATGTACTGGAGATTATCATTATATTCATCCGCGACGAAGTTGCCAAACCTTATTTGGGCAATAAATACCAGAAATATTTCCCGCTTCTCATCAGTGTATTCTTCTTTATCTGGATCAATAACCTGCTGGGTCTGTTGCCTGGTGGCGCCAACTTTACAGGTAATATTGCGGTTACATTATGCCTCGCTTTATTGTCATTCATTGTGATTCTCGCAAGCAGTAAGAAACATTTCTGGATGCACCTTATCAATCCTCCTGGAGTTCCATTGGGCATTAAGTTCCTGCTGGTACCTATCGAGATACTTTCTCTGTTTATCCGTCCGATGGCATTATGTATACGTCTTTTTGCTAACATCATTGCAGGTCATATTATGATTTTGGCGGTAATCAGCATGATCTTCATTTTTGCTGTATTAAGCAAGGTTGTTGGTATGATTTTTATTCCGGTTTCTCTTGGTTTTTCTATATTCATGTTCCTGCTCGAGTTGCTGGTGGGTGCATTGCAGGCTTTCATTTTCGCCAATCTTACAGCTGTATTTATTGGTCAGTCAATGGAAGATCCGCATGAAGCAGAACATGGTCATGTAGCTGAGGGGCACCATTAGTAGGTGATAGGTGATAGGTGATAGGTGATAGGTGA
>CAIVEH010000039.1 GCA_903904855.1 uncultured Bacteroidota bacterium
ACTCTTTCCCTACACGACGCTCTTCCGATCTCAATCAACTCTCAATATTGTTAGACGATCCGACATTTGCAGGTAATTAATTGGATATCGTCAGAATAGCTCCAGTTGCCCGGCAACCTTCCTGCCCGGCATACCAAATTCTGATACAGATACCCCCAGCAGCCTTATGGCTTTACCCTCAGGACTTGTAGCCGCAAGCAGTTTCCTGGCTGTTTCCAATACGATAGATTTTTCGCTGACAGGCGATCTGAAAGAATGGTTGCGCGTGATGGTGCGAAAATCACTGTACTTGATTTTCAGGGTAATGGTGCGGCCCGCAAGCTGATGTTTTTCGAGCCGGTGACACACAGTGGTGGTTATCTTTTCCAGTTCAGCCTCCATCTCCCATATATGGGTAAGGTCTGCAGGGAAAGTGTCTTCTGCAGCCAGTGACTTTGTTTCCCGGTTTGGCTCTACATTACGCTCGTCAACACCCCTAACTACACGGTAATAAAACCTGCCGGCCTTGCCAAAATGCTTTACAAGTGCAGCCTCGTCCAGCTTCGCAATGTCTACGCCAGTAAAAAGTCCCAGCTTCTTCATTTTATCGGCAGTAACCTTACCTACACCGAAAAATTTTTCTACCGGCAGCTGCTCCATGAAAGTGATCACATCCTGTGGTGCTATAAAAGTTAAGCCATCTGGTTTGTTCATGCCCGAGGCTATCTTGGCCACAAATTTATTGATGCTTACTCCGGCAGATGCCGTCAGGTGCAGTTCATCGCTGATGGCTGCCTTTATCTCCCTGGCTATTTTTATGGCTGAACCTGTGTTGCATTTGTCGTTAGTAACATCTAGGTAAGCCTCATCAAGCGATAGTGGCTCTATGAGTTCGGTATAGCGCCTGAAAATCTCCCGTATCCTGCCTGAGACTTCTTTATAGGCATCAAACCGTGGTCGTATAAAGATCACCTCAGGACAAAGCTCCAATGCCCGTTTTGAGGTCATTGCCGAGTGTATACCAAACTTACGTGCCTCATAACTAGCTGTAGCCACTACACCTCCTCTGCCTTCAGGCCCGCCACCCACCACAATGGGCTTACCTCTCAGTTCCGGGTTATCTCGCTGCTCTACCGATGCATAAAACGCATCCATATCTATATGGATGATCTTACGTTGCAGTATTGCAGGGTCCTTAAGCATAGAAGTTGTTATAAAAGTAAACCAAAAAAGTGCTTTGCTGAAATTGGGTAATTGATTGTGTTCAAAATAAATCCCATTATGTCAGTTATACTTTTCAGGTATGGAATTTAATTATAGCCCACGGTTTCAACCGTGGGCTATAATTAAGCCAATTGATTGAACCGTTTCAACGGTTTAATAAAGCACAAGTATATAAAAACAGGATACTGTTGTAACCTTGGATATAATGATAAACCCACGGCCGAAACCGTGGGTTATGTAAATTTTGGTTCAGGTTGAGATTTATTTCATATCCAATATCCCATTTGTTAGCGCCATCTCAGATGGGTAATCGCGGTAGCTCCATTTGCTTTTTACAATGCCATCATTAAGCAGCATCAGGCCGGGGTTTGAGCGCATAGCAGTCTTGCTGGCAGTATAATCGAGCGACATAAAGGTCATATCCGTAAGCCCTTGTTTCTTGATGAACTCCATGGAACTTTCATAATCAGCCGAACACAGGGTATAGAATGGAACATGCAGTTCCTTTGCTTTGGCCGCAAGTTTCTTTAGCCTGTCTACATTACTTAAATCAGCTTTATTGAACTCACGGATAAACCAGAAGATGGCATATCCCTTGGCGGTAAGAATAGCCTGAGTCTGGTCGGTCTTATTGCTGTCCAGCAGTATGAAATCATGAATTTCTGGTTCACCGGTAGCTTCACTTATAATTTTATCCTTACGATCTACAAACTTCCAGGTCGAATCCTGCCAAGGATAATTATCTGCTGTAAACTCCTTCTTCTCACCGTTCTTTTCGTAAATAAAAATAGACTTAATAACGGCAGGCTGATATTCCGGTCCAGGCTTCATTTTCTCCAGCAGATTGTTTCCTGGCTTGTAGGGCATACAGTCTACATAAGGCAGATGCTCAAGGTTCCACCACTGTATACCTGCAGAGAATATTACCGAAAGTATAATAATCGCAGTATTGATATGTCGTGTAAAAAGTCCGCTAACCCTGTTGCGGAAAATGAACAGGATAACCGATAATACAGTAAGAACAATGTCCTTGTTGAAAGTAGCCTGGCTCGATATCTTGATACATGCGCCAAAACAACCACATTCCTTTACTTTTCCGGTCACAAGCGCATAGCCGGTAATGAACAGGAAAACCACATTGAGCAATACCAGCAGTATGGAGAAAAGCCGGAACGAATAACCAATTAATACTGCCACCCCGCACACTATTTCGAAAGCTATCATGCTCAAGGAGAAGAGATAGGACCAGTGGCTCATAAAGGTCATATCGAGCGCCTGGAAAAATTCATCCATTTTGTATACAAGTCCCATCGGGTCGTTGGCCTTCACCACACCTGAGAATATGAATAAAACACCTACAACAATTCTGAGCAACCAAAGAAAATACTTCATCTTGAATCAATTAATTAGTTAAAAAGTAAAAAAGTAAATCAGTATTCTATTTATGGTAATTTTACCCTCCAAACTTACTATAAGCCGGAGAAAAAGCAAAGTTACCCAAACAATTATAAAGGTTCATTCACAAATAATAAAATTTGCAAATAGTACTGCACAGCCATTCCCGTACAATCGACTTGTCTCAACCCGTTGTTATGGGTATCCTCAATGCCACACCAGACAGTTTCTACAATAAAGGACAATCGAGTGATGTTATATCCCTACTCCGGAATGCTGAAAAAATGTTAAAAGATGGGGCGTCAATACTGGACATAGGGGCTGCCAGTACAAAACCGGGCCAGGAACTCATCTCATCCGGTGAAGAACTGGCAAGGGTTATGCCTGTGATTGATACAATAGTTAAGCATTTCCCGGATGCCTGGTTATCCATTGATACTTATAACGCTAAAGTGGCCGAAGCTGCAGTTGAGGCAGGTGTATCTATCATCAACGATGTGAGCAGCGGCCGGTTCGATCAGGAAATGTTGCTTACCACAGCCCGCCTCAAAGTGCCTTATATTGCCATGCATATGCAGGGAACTCCAAAAACAATGCAGGTATCACCGGAGTATAATGATGTGGTAAAAGAAGTATATAATTACCTGGAGGGTGTTTGTACAGAATGCAAACAGGCGGGTATAAATGAAGTTATCATTGATCCCGGATTTGGTTTTGGGAAAACTGTAGAGCATAATTTCAGTTTACTCGGCTCCATGCTCGAATTTAAAAAGCTGGGCAGACCTATACTCGCCGGCCTCTCGCGTAAATCGATGATTTGCAAACCCCTGAAGGTTAATCCCGATCATGCTCTCAATGGCACAACTGCCCTTAATATGGTAGCTCTCCAGCAGGGTGCCAATATACTCAGGGTGCACGACGTAAAAGAAACAATGGAAGTGATTACTCTTTTCAGCTACCTGAATACCTGAAATTATATCAGGTTAATTAACCTGAAAACACTTCCGGTATCCGATTATTGACTTTAAATTTAACCTATGATAGCAAAAACACCACCACCGCCTTATTACGCTGTTATATTCACCTCTTTACGCACAGACGGAGATAATGGCTATGCCGCAATGGCGAATAAACTCGATGAACTGGCAACCCACCAGCCAGGATACCTTGGAATCGAAAGTGCCCGTGAAGATCTGGGAATAACTGTATCCTACTGGGATTCACTTGAATCAATACGTAACTGGAAGGCCAATGTGCAGCACCAGGAAGCCCAGCATTTGGGAAAGGAAAGCTGGTATTCCCGGTATAAAACGCGGATCTGCAAAGTAGAGCGGGATTATGAGTTTTAGCTACATTTATAGCTGATTTGAAACTATACAACCAATTATATGGCAAAAGACAGCAACTTAGACCTTATCAGGGGAAATTATGCCCGGCAATCGGATCAGGAATTAATTAGGATCATCTCGCAGGAGGCCCATGGCCTGACCACTGAAGCGGTGCAGGTCATAAAAGAAGAACTTGCCAAACGCAACCTTGACGCGAAACTGACTCAGGTGGTGGAAGTGCAAAACAGGAATTTTTCTGGTGAGGAATTGGATGATTTAGCGCGGTTTGTTGAAACACTTATTTGTCCTGTATGCCATAAATATACACAACCCCTTACCGCAGCTGTTATCAGCCAGACAATGAGTTTTGTAATAATGACGCAATACAGCAATAAATTGCACATTGCCTGCCCCGACTGCCTGAAATCAGAATGCAATTCATCCATTGGCATAACATTGCTTCTGGGGTGGTGGGGATTCCCCTGGGGGCCAATAAGGTCCGTTCAATCATTGGTCAATAACTTTAAAGCCTATTCCGCCATCAATCACCATGGGCCCAACGATTATTTGCAGGGTTTTATTCTTGCCAATATCGGTTTGTTCGAATTGCATAAAAACAGCAGAGAAAATATACAGAATATCCTCCACAATCTTCATAAAAACCTGCCTTTAAATACAGACATCTAAGTGATGACTGATTTTGTAAGTGCACGCGACTTTGCCAGAGGTAAAAGGCAAAATTTCAGTATTCCCGGTATTATTGGAAAATAATATTGTTGAATGCCTAAACATTGTGAATTATTTACCACCACTTGACTGCAATGTTATGTAACTTCACTAAGTGAAATTTTCACTATGCAAATTATATTATTTGGGTAAATAGGAAACAACACAGTTTCTCTAAGCTATTGGTTTAATGCGAAAGGGCTTAAAGATCACACTGTATATATTTTGCAGCCTCCTTCTTCTTGTGCTGGGTTCACTTCTATTTCTTAATTCCCACTGGGGCCAAAATTTTGTAAGGGGCCGTGCCGAATCTTATCTCAGGAACAAACTGAAAACTGAGGTGCATTTAGGATACCTTGGTTACGGCTTTCCAAAATTTGTAGTACTCAAGGATGTTTTGCTGCTCGACCAGGTAAGAGATACCCTGCTGGCAGCCGGTGAAGTGAAACTGGATCTGAACATGTTGGCTCTTTTCCACAAAGAGGTCATACTGCAGCAAATTTTACTCTCGTGTATCCATGCACATATCTACAGAAATCAGACCGATACCAGCTATAACTTTTCCTACATAATACAAGCCTTTAGCAGCAGCCCGGCAACAGCCGGCACAGTAAAAGACACTACCACATCATCGTTTAAAATGGAAATTGACCGGGTAAAGCTCAATGATATTCACTTCCGGTTTGATGACCATGCAGGAGGTATATTGTTTGCCCTTAATCTCCATCGCTCCGATATCTCTGTGAAAAAACTGGACCTCACCAAAATGTTCTTCCATATCAAAGACATGTCGGCGGAGGGTGTACAAACCACTATTTTCCAGGATAGTTCCTGGCTTCCAAAGAAACTAAATGATACTGCTAAAGCAGACTTTCAGCTTGTAGCAGATAATGTAACCCTTAAGCGGATTGCGGTTCAATTTAAAAGTTCTTTGAGTAAAATAGAATTTGCCATGAATGCTGCCAATGTTCAACTGGCGCTGAACAGGTTCGGGCTTGAGAACAGCCTCATTGATGTAAAAAAACTGGCAGTTGACAACTCGGATATTCTACTGACATTAGGCAAACATAAAGGAGCCGTTGCCGACAGCGTCAAAGTTACTGATAACACAATCAGCTGGCTTGTTAAAGCAAACAATGTTGCAGGATCCAACCTTAATTTCAGAATGGATGATAACAATTCTGCGCCAGTCGCGGCTGGCATTGACTATTCGCATCTCAACATCAAAAATGGTTCCATCGACGTCCACAATTTCCTGTACAATGGTGATACTACAAGAGCCGTTGTAACTCACTTTAAAGGTCACGAACAATCAGGCATTGATGTAAAGGAATTAAAGACAGCTTTCAACTATAATCCTCAGGGAGCAGAACTGAATAATCTGTATTTCCAGACACCACAAACATTGCTGCAAAATCATATTGGTGTACACTACCCTTCATTAGCCGCACTCTATAAAAATATGCAATTACTGCAATTGAACATAAATCTGGTTAACAGCACAATTGGCATTAATGACCTGCTTGTATTTGCACCGGACCTGCAGAAGCAGGAGCAGTTCAGGAAAATAAAAGACAAGCAGTTTAAACTGGATGCTGATATCACCGGACAGCTGAATGATCTTCACATTGCACATTTCTATGGCGCCGGTCTCGGAAACACGGAGGTGCTGTTGAGTGGCAGGCTCACAGGCATTCCCGTAACCAACAAAATAGGCTACAACCTGAATATTACCAGATTCCAGTCATCCAGAATTGATGTATCCATGTTCCTACCCGATTCCTTATTAGCATATGTTCGGATACCCGACAAATTTGGTGCCACAGGACAGGTAGCAGGAAACATGCAGGATGTAAAAACCGAAATGTACCTGGTGAGCAGCGATGGTATGGCCTATGCAAAGGGATCGGTTGCAACATCTCCCGGCAAGAACAAAGAAAAATATGATGTACTGTTGCGGGCCACCGGGCTTAACCTTGGCCGAATACTGAAACAGGATTCACTTTTGGGGGTGGTTACTGCAACAATAGCTGCAAAAGGTACCAGCTTCGATCTGAAGACAATGGTTGCCGCTCTAGATGGAGTAATAACATCAGCAGAGGTAAAGGGCTACAGATACCACAACATCAAGTTATCGGGTAAGGTAGATGCGCAGCACGGAAATATTGACTTTCTTTCAGTTGATACAAATCTTCAGGTACAATTTACCGGAGAGGCCGATTTTAGTGGGAAATATGCCAGCGCCAGAGGATATTTAAAGATTGACAGTATTGATTTCAGGGCATTGAAATTATATAGCTCCGAATTGCGTGCAAGAGCCATAATTCATTTCGATTTCCCGGTGCTCAACCCCGACTACCCACAGGGAACATTCGTTTGGTGGAAGCCGGTTATTAATGCCGATGGCCGCCGCTATTACCTCGACAGTCTCTTTATTACTTCTAAGCCTGGCACTGATGCAAGTCAACATATATCCGCTAACCTGGATGTGCTAAATGCAACTGTAACCGGCAAAACACCGCTCACCAGTATCTTGCCCATTTTACAGGAGCATATAAACCGGCATTATAAATTTGGCAAGGTCGACACCATTGCAGCAGCACTGAAAAAATCACCTAAGACCGTAACCATACCTGCTGATTACGACCTGACAATAAATGCGCAGATTATCGATAAACCCATGCTACATGGATTGCTTCCGGGCCTAACTTCTTTCGATTCTATTCATGTAGATGGCTCCATGACACCAGGAAATTTATTGGTAAACATAAATGCCCCCGATATAATTTATGGCGCTACTACAATTGAAAATGCAGGCATAAAAATAAATGAGGTAGATTCCGCCTTTACCTACAGAGCCACAGCAGACAAGATATCCCAGGGCAGCATGGTTGCTCGGTATGCCGATATCCATGGCAAATTGGATAATGACTTCATTACCACCAACCTCAGCCTGTCCGACGATCAGAAGAAGGAACGGTTTGCACTATCTGCTACAATGCAGATGCAGGGCGACTCGCAGACCATACAATTGCAGCCGGGCCTTATTTTAAACTACAAAAATTGGGAGGTTGCACAACCCAACAAAATCGTTATTGGAAAAGGTGGCTGCTATGTGCAGAATTTTCAAATCAGTAATAATGGCCAGTACATAAAAGCCGGCAGCAATGAATCCCGGTTCAATACTCCATTGAAAATAGATATTGCCAATTTTATGCTCTCCAATATTACCGAAGCAATAAGCCGTGAAGATACCCTGCTTGCAGGGGGAGTATTGGGTGGCACTGTAACGATCAAGCAGATGACTCCGTCAGTTAAACTCACCAGTGATCTCTTAATACAGCAGTTATCCATACTGGGAGATACCTTGGGCAACCTTTCAGCGCAGATCGACAATAAACAGGATAACATACTGGGTACTAAAATAACCCTTAAGGGTCATGGAAATGATATAGCGATGAACGGCTCTTATTTTCTGAAACAAAACAACGGCAATGATTTCAATTTCAATATAGATGTCAATGCCCTTGCCCTGCATAGTTTCGAATCTATAGCTCAGAACCAGGTGCACAACAGCAGCGGTTACCTCCGCGGCAGGCTGAATGCTGCGGGCACGCTTTCCGCGCCATTAATCACAGGCGAACTGAAGACGGATAACCTGGTTACAACCGTAAGCCAGCTGAACGCGGTTTTCAAAATGCCTTCCGAAAAAATTGAATTTACCAATTCAGGCCTTCAGTTCAGCAATTTCACTATCCACGATAGCGCTGATAACAAAGCGGTATTTAATGGCAGCATTAATACTACCGACTTATCCAATATCAGCATGGATATGAAAGTAGCCGCCAGAAACTGGCGGGCGCTTAACTCCACCTCAAAAGACAATAAGACATTTTATGGCAATCTTTTGCTTACAGCCAATCTCGATATAAAAGGTACAGTCACTGCCCCAACAGTTGATGGAAACATTAAAGTGCTAAAGGGTACCAACATTACTTATGTTAACCCCGAAACCGCTCCAGAGCTGCAGGCCAGCAAGGGAGTAGTGGCATTTGTAAACATGAAGGATACAGGCAGAGGCAATTACCTGGCGCCTAAATCTGCCGATACTGTTAAACGTAAGATGAAGGTGGGCGCCGACTTTAATGTAAACATAGCCGTCGATAAATCAGCGATATTCAGTCTTGTTGTCGACCAGGCTTCCGGCGACTTTCTGAGTGTGAAAGGCGATGCTACACTAAATGCTGCAGTAACACCCGGCGGCACAATGAGCCTTACCGGAAACTATGAGATACACGAAGGCTCTTACCAGCTCAACTACAATTTTATCAAGCGGAAATTTGCTATAAAAGATGGCAGCGCCATAACCTTTGCAGGCGATCCCTTAACCGGTACCAACCTCGACATAACTGCAGCTTACGAAGCCCAGGTGGCCCCATTCGACCTCATGCAACGGGAAATAACAGATGCAGCACAGCTCAACTTTTACAAGCAGCGCCTGCCTTTCCACGTCGATATGCATATGAAAGGCGAACTCATGAAGCCCCTGCTTACTTTTGATGTGGTACTGCCCGAGAATAAGGTATACCCCATTTCTGCCGATCTGGTTGAGATGATACAGGGCAAGCTCAACCAGGTGCGCCTCGACACATCCGAACTCAACAAGCAGGTATTCGCAGTACTCATTCTCAACAGGTTTGTTTCCGACAATCCGTTCAGCTCAGGCGCTTCCGGCAGCCCCGCTTTTATGGCCCTCCAGAGCGCCAGCACCTTTATTGGCGAACAGCTCAACCAGGCCGCTGGTAAATTCATAAAAGGAGTCGATTTTTCTGTCGACCTCGCCTCCACTGAAGACTACACATCAGGCAACATGCAGCAGCGCACAGATCTTAATCTGGCAGCATCAAAACAACTGCTCAACAATCGCCTCAAACTCACGGTAGGCAACGACTTCGAACTCCAGGGTCCCCAGACCACCAGCAACCAGAACAGTATGATCCCCACCAACCTTGCAGCCGACTACCTGCTCACCGGCGATGGCAAATACTCCATGCGTGCATACCGCAAAGTATACGACGAAGGCATCCTCGAAGGCTTCGTCACCGAAACCGGCCTGAATTTCATAGTCAACCTCAACTACAATAATTTCAAAGAAATATTTATGAAAAAGAAGAAAAAGCAGGAAGACAGTATTCATACTAAAAAAACAATGAACTAACCATCAGTATGTTTTCACGAACCCCGATTAAAATTATGGCTTTGTTGCTGTTTATGATATTCATCATATCATGTAGCAACAGCCGCCACCTGCCCGCTGGCGACAGCCTGTTCAAAGGCAGCAAAGTACATATCAATGATCGGGAAGCAAAAAAGAAAGACCGTAAGGTTCTTGCCACTAACCTGGTAGCGCAGGTTAGGCCAAAACCCAACAGCAAGTCGCTCGGTATCCGGCTCAAACTATCATTGTATAATATGGCCGGAAATACCAAAAAGAAAAAAGGATTGCGTCAGTGGTTCAGAAATAAAGTGGGGGAGCCACCTGTGTTAGCCAGTGCCGTCCGGCTCACAACTGATAAGGAATTAATGGTTAACCTGATGCAGAATATGGGCTACTTCAATGCCACAGTTTCTGGCAGCCTGAAAACTGACAAACGAAAAAAATCAACAACCGTTTTCGAAGTAATCACCGGCCCCCAGTACACCATTCAAAAAACCATTTTCAAAAAAGACTCCTCACTTATCAGCCGGTATATAGACAGCGGATTTTCGAACACAATGCTTAAAATTGATGTGCCCTATAATCTGGAACTTATTAAAGCAGAACGGAACCGTATAGACCAGGAATTAAAAGAAAAAGGCTATTTCTTCTTCCGGCCCGATTACCTCATCATCATTGCAGATACATCCATTGGCAACCATAAAGTGAATCTGTATGTACAACTTAAAGAGAATGAAATAACTGATGAAGCCAGAACAAGGTATACCATCAATGACATCTTCATCTTTTCCGATTTTAAACTTCGCGGATCAAAAGAAGACACCAATAAATCAGACAGAGTCGCAATAAAAGGCTACTATGTAATAGATAACACAAAGGCATTTAAGCCCAAACTGTTTTCAGAGATGATGATCTTTGAAAAAGGCGATGTCTACAACATAGAAGACCAGAATGCTTCACTGAGCAGGCTGGTGAATATAGGTAATTTCAAATTTGTTAAAAGCCGCTTTGAGCCGATCGGCGATTCGCTGCTTAATGTTTACTATTATCTCACACCATTTCCCAAAAAAGCGCTGAGCTTCCAGTCAGGTGTGCTCAGCCAGAATGATAACCGGGCAGGTGTTGATGGTAGCATTAGCTGGCGAAACCGGAATGCTTTCAAAAATGCCGAGATGCTCTTGTTTAAGATAGGCGGCGGCTTTAATGCCCAATACAGTGGCCCGGTTCGCCAACCCAATATTTATAACCTTTCAGCAGAATCCGATCTTACTTTTCCGCGTTTCGAGGTTCCATTTATAAATTTAAGTACCGACAGCCGTTATCTTCCCCGCACAGTGATCAAATTGAAATACAATTATGAATCAGAATCAAACCTGTTGCGCATCAATTCCTATACTGCATCTTATGGTTTCAGCTGGAAGCATGGATTACATACAGAGCATCAGTTTTACCCGGTCAATTTCACTTACGTAAAAACAGATACGCTGGGCAATGCCGACCGATTTAATCAGCTGTATGGCAACCTCATTTTCAATGGTATCATTATCGGGTCTACCTATGAATTCAATTATCATTCACAAACCGGATTACCCAAAACGCACTCCTTTTATTTCGACGGGCTGATAGACCTTGCAGGTAATGCACTTGGATTGGCAGAAAATGCCAATTACGAGCATAATCCAAAAACGCTATTGGGCACAACCTATGCACAGTATATAAAGCTGCAACCGGATTTCAGGTATTACCTGCGTTTTTCACCTGGCAGTACGCTCGCCTCACGCATTATGGCAGGTATCGGTATTCCATTAGGAAACTCCGGCCAGCTCCCCAATGTAAAAGAATTCTGGGCAGGCGGCAATAGCGACCTACGCGGATTTCCATCAAGGCTGGTTGGCCCTGGCACATTTAATGCCTATAGTAACGGCACTAAATCCCGGTATATAGAAACATTGGGTGATCTTAAGTTGGAAAGCAATTTAGAACTCCGCCAGCGGCTGTATAAGTTTATCGGTTTAGGACTGTTTGTAGATGCAGGCAATATCTGGCTCTACCATAATGACCCTTTATTGCCAGGTGGAGCATTTACATCAAATTTCTATAACCAGCTTGCAGCCGATGCAGGCTTCGGCCTCCGCTTCGACTTCAAAATACTGATACTCCGCCTGGACTTGGGTATGCCCATACGTGAACCCTGGGTGACTCAAAATGGTGGCTGGGTATTCAACCAAATCAATTTCAGCAACAGCACCTGGAGAAAGGATAACCTTGTGTTTAATATAGCAATCGGGTATCCGTTTTAGGGTAGAAATCTTCTATTCTTCTCTGTTACTTGCAGCAATTGAAATATCATACCCCCCCGATTTCATCCATTACCACTTCCAGCTCGCTAAGCATCATTGCCGTTGCTCCCCATATTATAGTACCATCTTCCAGTTGATAGGCCTTTACCTTTCGGATAACATCCGGTATTGCGGGCGAGATAACATCAGTTACTGTCTTACGTTCATGATGAAACAGACTCGATAAAGGAACCTCTATAGTATATGATACCTCGTTCTGGCTGAGGTTGTAATTCAGTCGATTTTCTGAAAAGGCTACAAACGGGTATACATGAAAATTGCTAACCGGTATATACAAAGGTGAAAGTGCTCCAAGCACATCAATTTCTGATGAATCAATACCTACCTCTTCCCATGCCTCACGCAGGGCAGTGGCTTTCAGGTCTTCATCTTCTTCATCCTTACTCCCACCCGGAAAGCTAACCTGGCCGCTATGAGCAGTTTTATCTTCCCTCCTTTTCATAAGCAGCACATGCAGCTCATCATCTACCTTGAACAATAGGCAAAGCACGGCACTGAGCCTTGCATTATCAGGCACTTTGAGTGGCGCATTCACAACCCGGCCCATCATTCGCTCCTGAGCGGCGAACCCAGGCAGCGGTTGTTGCAATCGCTGCCTGAGCTTTTCTATTTTATGTTTATAATCACTCAAATCCTGTATATCCTGTTTATAAATTAAAAAGTCATTGGCACTTCAAAAATTATCACATCGCTATCCTTGAGGGCTTGTATTTCAAAACTATCTGTCTCGCTTATTCCTGTTGCATCCCGCTTGTTCAATACCTGTTCACCCACTTTTATGCTACCCTCAATTACAAAGATATAGGCTCCATGATTTGCGCTATGCAAATTATGTGTTACACTTTTCCCAGTCTCCAGAACAGTACGATAAATCCATGCATCCTGATGGATTTTAAGGCCAGGATCGTTATTATTTATAGGCGAAACCAGGGTTTGCATTTTGTTCTGCCTGTCGTCAGCCGGAAAAGTTTTCTGATCATAACGAGGTGTTACCATTTTCTTATCCGGGAATATCCAGGTTTGCAGCAGGTTCACCTTTTTGTGCGGATCAGGGTTATACTCACTGTGGGTAACACCTGTCCCCGCACTCATTACCTGTACTTCGCCGGGTACAATCTGCTGGGTATGGCCCATGCTGTCTTTATGCTCCAGTGTGCCATCGAGCACAATGGTAATGATCTCCATATTATCATGGGGATGTTTGCCGAAGCCTTCCCCTCCTGCAACAATATCATCATTCAGTACCCTTAAAGCTCCAAAATGAATCTTTGCAGGATCGTACCAGCCGGCAAAGCTGAAGGAATGATGGGCATCGAGCCAGCCGTGGTTGGCGTGGCCTCTTTTACCAGCTGCATGAAAAATTGTTTTTGCCATAATTATCGGTTTTGAAATTTTACGTGTATCTACATACATTGCAAACGCCCTGCCACATTAAATCTCTGCCAAAGTTGCAGAAATAATATGTTAAATTGCCGTTTGATTCTGTAAATCAAAAAACTTTTTAAACGAATTTTCCTCGGTTTTGAATGATTTTTGAACAGAAGTACTTTTTGATTTTTTACTTTTTACAACATGCCACAAACTATACTTGTAATAGACGACGAAAGAGCAATACGCAAAGCGCTAGGGGAAATACTTTCTTTTGAAGGGTTTGTTATCGATGAAGCAGCCGATGGCGCTGAAGGTGCCAAAAAGTTAAAAGAAAACAATTACGATTGCATTCTCTGCGATATCAAGATGCCCAAAATGGATGGCATGGAGGTACTGCAATATGCCAAGACAGAGAAACCTGATATACCTTTCATAGTAATCTCAGGCCATGGAAATATTGAAACCGCTGTTGATGCAGTTAAGAAAGGAGCCTACGACTATATATCCAAACCACCAGACCTTAACCGCCTGCTTATTACGGTAAGAAATGCGATGGAGAAAAAATCGCTGGTAACTGAGACAAAGCTACTTAGGAAGAAAATAGCCCGAGGTAATGAAATGATAGGATCAGGAGAGGCAATGATGCGCATACAGGAAACAATTGCCAAGGTAGCGCCTACTGATGCCAGAGTACTTATTACTGGTGAAAACGGTGTAGGTAAAGAACTGGTAGCCCGGCGGCTGCATGAACTGAGTCACAGGGCCGGCGGACCTATGATAGAAGTTAACTGTGCAGCTATCCCATCCGAATTGATAGAAAGCGAATTGTTTGGTCATGAAAAAGGATCTTTTACATCCGCTATCAAGCAAAAACTGGGAAAATTTGAGCAGGCCAATGGTGGTACGCTTTTCCTCGACGAGATAGGCGATATGAGCCATGATGCACAGGCCAAAATGCTGCGTGCCCTTCAGGAAAGTAAAATAACGCGCGTGGGTGGCGAAAAGGATATAAAAGTTGATGTTCGCGTTGTGGCTGCTACCAATAAAAACCTGCTGGAAGAGGTGGAAGCAAAAAAATTCCGGCTCGATTTGTATCACAGAATCAGTGTGATACTGATACAGGTTCCATCACTAAATTCCCGCAGGGAGGATATTCCCGAACTAATACGTCATTTTCTTAAAGACATCTGCGATGATTATAAACAACCTGTAAAAGAGATGGAGCAGGATGCTATTGATAAACTTCAGGGGCATAACTGGACAGGAAACATCCGGGAGCTACGCAATGTGGTTGAGCGGCTCATTATATTGTCAGATAAAATTATTACAAAGAAGGATGTGGAGACTTATATACTGGTAAAGTAAGACAGCGCATTTTCTAACATGATTCTTTCCGTTTCCGGATACTTTGAGTTATTTCCAAATGGAATTGTTTCCTGCTGACTCTTAATGTACATAATTGAACCAGTCTATTCATCACTTTAAAGTGTGCGGGATAGACTGGTGTAAAATTCAATTCTTCGATATTAACGATGACCCCGGTCTCCGCCACCTTGTGGACGAGCCTGTTGGGGTTGTTGTTGCGGCTGTTGTCTTTGCTGCTGTGGCTGCTGCGGACGGGATTGTTGCTGCGGTTGCGGGCGTGCCTGTTGTGGCTGCTGATGTTGTTGTTGCGGTTGTTGTCTTTGCTGCGGCTGTGCCTGCGGTTGCTGCTGACGCGGTTGTTGTGGCTGCGGACGAGCTTGCTGTGGCTGCTGACGTTGCGGTTGAGGCTGTTGCCTTTGCTGCGGTTGTGGTTGCTGTGGACGTGATTGAGGTTGTGGTTGCGGACGAGCTTGTTGCGGTTGCTGGCGTTGTTGCTGCGGTTGCGGACGAGCCTGTTGTGGCTGCTCACGTTGTTGCTGTGGCTGCTGACCAGGCTGCCGGGCGGGAGGTGTAGTTTCCGGCCTTACAGCTCCGTTCCTTGTTGCATTTGCAGGTGTGCCATGATTAAAGTTTGCAAACTGGCCACGGTCTTTTCCGGCCGACTGCTGATGGGATACCTGAACGCCCGTGGGCTGAATATGATTCTCCCGCATAGCAGATTGCTCCTGCCCCGATGGACGGGCTCCGGTTCCGCCCCGGCCATTATAACTGGTACCGCCGCCTCGGTTGCTACCCCCAGAATTGCTGACATAAGTATGCTGAATAACGGTTCTGTTTACGTTTGAAACTGCGGTATTGTACCTAAAATGGCGTCCCTCCCATCTGCCTCCACCATAGCCGTAACCACTATATCCATAACCATAGTTTACGCCGCCATAAAAACCTACATTTCTACCCCAATACCCTCTGTGAAAGCCATAGATACCGCCAGTATAACCCCAATAACAGGGTGTCCACAAATATCCAAATTGGGGAGGCATAACCCATGCCCCGGGCACCCAGTAGTAACCATCTATATTATCATATGCCCAATAGCCCGGCGTCCATATATATCCTTCAGCAGGGCATTCCGGTTGGATATAATCAGGAATCGGTGGTGGAGCAATATTGGCAGAGATGGAAATTTCTATCTGCGAGAATACTGGAACAGGTGATACCATTGCAATAACTGCCAGTAGTACAATTATACTTATCTTTTTCATAACCATATTATTGAAACTCATTCTTTAAGCGGAAAATACTTCAGCTTATTTCCCAGTTGGATATTGATACCAAAGGTGAGCAGTTTTACAAAGTGGGCTATTACAGAATTCATGAAAAAAGTTACATAGTTCGTATAGTGATTAGACGAACCAGTAAATTTTCTATGATATTTTGCAGCTGACATTAAACTATTTTATTCTGCCAAAGTCTCAATCGGGTAACTTTTATGGAAAAACCAATTCAACTAAAAAAACAAAAACTATGCTTAAATTGAAAACACTGCTTTATGTAAGCACTGCAGCAATCACAATGACTGCCTTCATTTTTGCAGCATCCTGCAAAAAAAATAAATCCACTTCTACTGTTGCCGAAACCACAGTATCAGCCGCTGATCAGTCCTTAGCTGAAAAATCATTTACCGATGCACAAACCATTTCTGAAAATGCAGCTGCCGGAGGTTCAATGAATTACAGGGTTACTAAACTAACTGGCTTACCATGTGCCACAGTTACCCGCGACACTACAGGGACAAATACGGTAGTTACTATCAACTTTGGCCCCACCGATTGTATTTGTCTCGATGGCCGTACCAGGAGAGGTGAGATTATCATTACCTACCCTAAAGGGCCATGGTATACTATAGGTGCCACACACACTATTACATTCAGTGGCTATTATCAGAACGATAACGCAATCACTGGCACAAAAACGGTTACCTATGCCGGACTCAATGGTTCTGGACAACCTTATTTCAATGTTACTATCAACGGTACAGTTACCTATCCAAGCGGCAAAACGGTTACTGCAAGCTGGACAAGGGTACGTACATGGCTCAGTGGATTTACCCTTTCAGGTAGTACACCTGTGTGGTCTTCTGGCATAGTTTATTCTGTTTCTGGTACTGGTACTATGACAAACTCAGACGGCAAGGTGGTTGATATTACTATTCCTACTTCCACACCCCTTGTATTTACATGGGGTTGTAAATGGATTGAAGCAGGCACTATTTCTTACACTCTAGTATCAGATGGTAAAACACGTAGTATCAATTATGGCAGCAATACGCCTCCCTATTCCTGCGATGCTACGGCTGTTGTTACCCTCGCCAATGGCACACAGGTTACTATAACTAAACCTTAATTTTCAGTCATGATATTTTATAAAAGGCGGATCACCTCTCCGCCTTTTTTCATTTTCATTTTCCCTATTTTTGTTTCATGGAAAATCGCTTCAATCTACGTGTATATGGTTTGTGGGTTCACGACAACAAAATACTCATCAACGAGGAAATGATAAGGGGTAAATCCATCATCAAATTCCCCGGTGGCGGTCTGGACATGGGAGAAGGAACAATTGATGGGCTCAGACGCGAATGGATGGAAGAGCTTTCTATAAAAATTGAAGTTCTCAGCCATTTCTACACTACCGATTTTTTCCAGGCCTCAGCTTACGACAATTCCCAGGTTATCAGCATTTATTATTGGATCAATGCACAGATGCCTGAAAAAATTGTAAACCATATGCCAAACGAGCGTACCTTCTGGCACAGTATCTGGGATATTTCTGCCGACACTTTCACGCTGCCAATTGATAAAAAAGTAGGCTGCCTTCTTTATGAGCATTTTCATGCTATTCCTTATTAATTTCCATAGCATTATCTCAACGATCATTACCTATAAAAATAAAGAAACAGGCAATAAATTTCGGTGAAATTTCTGAATTTCATGACCCGGTTTTTATAGCCTTTATATTCCTCATTATACCCTTCCACTTCGTGCGCTTAAGCGGAGAGTTTTTAAAGGTACTGTTGAATGCCTCTTCGCTCATATCTTCCCATTCTTTTAAGGAAAGATTGAGTACCTGGCGTATCGGGGTAAAAGCAGTCTCTTTTGTTTCATGGGCAAAGCGGTTCCACGGGCATACATCCTGGCAAATATCGCAGCCAAACATCCAGCCATTCATTTTATCATGAAACTCACCAGGTATCAGCGCATCTTTAAGCTCTATAGTTAAGTAAGAAATACATTTGCTGCCATCTACCAATGATGGCGAAACAATAGCCTGGGTAGGGCATGCATCTATACATCGGGTGCAGCTACCGCAATGGTCGGTGGCAAAAGGTGCATCCGACACAAGGTCCAGGTCGGTAATCAGAGTAGCAATAAAAAACCACGACCCTGAATTACGTGTAATCAGATTGCCGTTTTTACCAACCCAGCCCAGCCCGCTACGCACTGCCCAGCTACGCTCCAGCACCGGAGCGCTGTCCACAAATCCACGCCCATCCACAGCTCCTATATTGGTCTGAATAAAATCCAGCAATTCATTTAGCTTATCCCTTATTACAAAATGGTAATCGGTTCCGTAGGCATATTTGGCAATTTTTGGTGCATCAGCCTGCTGTTGTTCTGCCGGAAAATAATTTAGCAGTAAAGTTATTACCGACCTGGCTCCCGGCACCAGTTTGCGGGGGTCAGTACGCAGGTCAAAATACCGTTCCATATATTGCATTCCACCCTGGTAGCCGTTTTTGAGCCATTGCTCCAGCCGCACTGCATCTTCATCCAGGTGTGTAGCCATGGCTATACCACAACTCATAAACCCGAGGCGACTTGCTTCTGATTTGATTAAGCTGGTATTTTTATTGGCTGTGGGCAAGTTCAGTTTCTATGTTTACTGTTCAGATACTTTAACAGATACTCCACGAATTTCTGAAAGCTTTTTCACAATACCTTCATAATTCACTTTAGGTATACCTGAGGTTACAATACAAAACAATTGCAGGTCCTGCTTATAAATGGTTGCTTCTGCCTGTTTCAGCAGGTACAGCACCTCACCCATCACAGGATAATCGAAGCTGATATCAGCCACTATCTCTATCCATTTTTCCACTGTCGGCACATTTTCCATGGCCAGGGCTGAGGCTGTTTTATAGGCATTGATAAGGCCAGGCACACCAAGTAATGTGCCGCCAAAATACCGCACCACCACTACAAGTACATTGGTCAGCCCCAGGCTGTCTATTTGCCCAAGTATGGGTTTCCCTGCGCTGCCCGATGGTTCGCCATCATCTACCGCCCGATATTGCGTGCCATCAGTCCCGATTCTATATGCATAACAATGATGCACAGCCTTTGGGTGCTCCTTCTTAAGTGCATGGATTTTTTCTTTCACATCTGCTGCAGAAACAACAGGATAAGAATAAGCCAAAAATTTACTGCCCCTGTCCTTGAAGTCGCCGGTTGATGAGGCTGCTATCGTTTTAAATTTTGTGGTTTCTTGCATTAGGAACTATGATAAAATAAAGCAATCTTCTTAACTGTACATAAAGACATGCATTTTACACTAAATAACTCTTTCAGTATTATTATTGCTTACTTCGACAAAATCTTATCTATCCTGCTTTTCTCCTGATGGCTGTCTGGTCTGGTATTTATAAATGTGGTTATAAAAATAGTCAGGCCAATAAGAAACAGGCAGATTCCGGAAAATCGCTGCACATATACCATGCGCTTGATGGTAAGAAACCGTTTAATTTTCTCTGCCAGAAAAACTTTTGAAAAGTCCACGCTAAGTATAATTATCAGGCACGTCGTGAATAATACGATCCGGTACGAAATTGCGGTATGGGCTACAAGGGTAGCAGCCCCCAGCCAGGTAATCAGCGCCCCCGGGTTCAGGCTGTTGACCAGAAAACCGGATAACCATATTTTAAAATATTGTCCGCTTGTAACAATTGCTGGCCCTGCCTTTTCCTTATCCTGCGAATATTTTTTCAGCAGGCTGGTTAATCCCATTATCATCAGCAAGGCTGATCCGCCAAATGCTATGTATTTTTCATAGGGTCTCAGATATTCCAGCCACACAGCGGCTACATTGGCCAGAACTACAAATAATAAATCGCTTACCGACACCCCAAGCACAAATGCCAGGCCCGCTTTGTAACTGAAGTTAAGGCTGTATTTGATAACGGCAAATAAGGTCGGCCCCACTGATATCGCCATGAACAGTCCTACCAGTAACCCTTTTAATACAGCATCTAATATATTTAACTCCATATCCAATCTGCCCCGGAATAGCTTTCTGCATGAACTAAAAAACCACTTCTTAACCCTACAAAGATACTAAAGGTTAACAAGTAAAACATTTTACAAAGAGCAAACCATGGGTGTTATTCCACGCTGCAATTTGCGAAACTGCTGCATTACCAAATGAGCCAGGTTGGCTTGCTTTGCCTTATAATGTACTGCAATCCATTTTCTTTATAATAGAATGGCCAACTTTAAAAAGTTGGCCATTCTATTAAATCCGATTACTAAAGGCCTACAAAAAACGAGCTACACATTAGCCCCATCCTCTCTGGCCTTATAGTTTTTTACATATTCCAGTGCATCCAGTATCATATCGCTGGTTATCACAATAAAGCTGTCTTTCACAGCATTTTTGAATGCATAATCTATTGCTTCACTTTCGTTCTCAATCACAGTTATTTTCTTGTCCGGATCAATATTGCGAATGCCCTGGGTTACGAGATCTATAATCTCCTGCCCGTCGCGGCCTCTGAACGATTTATCCTGCCTTATGATCAGCTCATCAAATATCCTGGCTGCCTCTTCGCCCAGTGCTATGATGTCTTCATTTCTCCTGTCGCCGGTGCCTGCTATAATACCCACCTTTAGTGATGCATTCACCGTTGCAAGGAACTTACCAATAGCCCTGAACCCATGAGGGTTATGTGCAAAATCGAGCATTGCAGAGAAGTCGTGGAAGTGGAAGATATTCATTCGGCCTGGAGTAAGTCCTGGTGAAGGCACAAATGTCTGCAGAGCCTGCCTTATATCCTCTGTCCTGAAATCCTGCACATACGCCGCAAGCGTAGCAGCCAGCACATTAGCTATATTGAACTCCGCCATGCCCGAGAAGGTAAGCGGAATATTGGTTACTTTCTCTACCCTTATTTTCCAGCTTCCCTTCTGTATGGTTACATAGCCATTTTCCAGTATTGCCGCAATGCCTCCCTTGGCGCAATGTCTTTTAATTCGGCCGTTATTTTCATTCAGCGAAAAATAGGCCACCTTGCATTCCAGTTCTTTGTGCATGTTATACACCAGGTCGTCATCTGCATTCAGCACCGCATAGCCCTTGGGGAATACCGTATGCGCTGCCACCGATTTCAGCCTTGCCAGTTTTTCCAGCGTATCAATGCCACCCAGGTCCATATGGTCTTCTGCCACATTGGTAACCACAGCCACATCGCAATGATGAAAGCCCAGACCGGCACGCAGTATGCCACCTCTTGCACATTCCAGCACAGCATAGTTTACTGTAGGATCGCGCAGCACAAACTCAGCCGATACAGGCCCAGTGCAGTCGCCTTTCCGCATCTGCTGGTTCTGTATATACACACCATCGCTGGTTGTATAACCCACACGGTAGCCCAGTTGTTTTACTATATGCGCTATAAGCCTTGTTGTAGTGGTTTTACCGTTAGTACCCGAGATTGCCACAATCGGTATGCGTGCCGAAGATCCCGGAGGATAAAGCATATCAATAACCGGCTCTGCTACATTGCGGGGCAAGCCCTCAGTCGGGTCTAGGTGCATCCTGAAACCCGGAGCTGCATTCACTTCCAGCACACTGCCACCATTCTCCGTTATAGATGTAGTAAGGTCTTCAGCCATAATATCTATACCACAGATGTTAAGGCCAATGATGCGGGCTATGCGCTCACACATGATTATATTGTTGGGATGCACAAAGTCTGTAACGTCTGTAGCAGTGCCACCTGTGCTCAGGTTGGCGGTAGGCTTCAACCATAGTTCCTCACCTTCTGCTATTACTGTTTCAAGGGTATATCCCTTTTTATCCAGCATACCCATCGTGAAATGGTCCACCTTAATGGCCGTAAGCACTTTTTCATGCCCGTAGCCCCTTCTCGGGTCGCTGTTTACTATATCTATAAGCTGCTGCACAGTATGCACACCATCGCCCGTTACGGCTGCAGGAGTACGCAATGCCGCAGCCACAAATTTGTAATTGATTACCAGTACCCTGAAATCAAAACCGGTAATAAATTTCTCACAGATCACTGCCCGGCTGTGCTCCTTGGCTGCCTTAAGGCCTATAACCGCATCTTCCCAGTTACGTATATTAGTAGTAGCGCCACGACCATGGTTGCCATCCACTGGCTTGGTAACTACCGGATATCCAATACTGTCAATACAGTCCTTAAGTTCTTTTTCATTATATACTATCCGGCCCCGAGGGACAGGTATTTCAGATGCCTCAAGCAGGTTTTTGGTTTCTTCCTTATCACAGGCCAGGTCCACAGCTATACTGCTGGTGGTGCTGGCCACAGTAGCCTGTATACGGCACTGATTGGCTCCATATCCCAGTTGCACCAGACTATGACGGTTTAACCTTATGTAGGGTATCTTCCGGCGGATAGCCTCTTCCACAATAGCCCCTGTACTTGGGCCCAGGCGGTCATGTTCTCTTATTTCCCGCAGCTCCTGTATATCTACCTCTATGTCATACGGATGGCCATCTACAATTGCCTGTGCAATCCGCACAGCCGCCCTCGCAGCATACATACCTGCCTTTGCCTCCATATACGAGAACACAACATGGTAAATGCCCTTATTTTTTGTTTCACGCGTACGCCCGAAGCCTGTATCCATACCCGCCATAGTCTGTAGCTCCAGGGCTATATGCTCCACCACATGTCCCATCCAGGTGCCTTCCTCTACTCTCAGAAAGAAGCCGCCAGCCACACCCTCGCTGCATCTGTGTTCATACAGGCCGGGCAACAAATGCCTCATCCTTGGCAGAAAATCCGGGATCTTGTCAGTAGGCCGTTGTTCCAGGTCTTGCAGGTCCAGCAGCATCACAATCAATTTGTGCCGGGAGGCGCTCCAATAGTTGGGGCCATTCATCGCCTTAATATCCAATATTTTCATTCAGCAGAGAATTTGGGTATAAGGTAAATAAAATTACCCGATACAAAAAAAGGTTTCTGGAAAATTCATTTTGCACTGTCAGTTATCCTTAATCAACCCGGTATGTCTTATGTACCCGATGTTCTGAATAAGCTTTTACTAAAAACGACAACTGAACAGATAAATTTTGAAAAACAGAGATTGGTAATGTCGCAATAAAAATATCTTAGCGTAAACACCAGGATACAAAAATAATAACAACATTGGCCGGATACTATCTCCCGGCTTGCAAACGGACTATCCTCATTCTATCAAGAAGTCATTCTCCTTTGAATTATCCAAAAAATTAACTTCTGATGATTTTATAGAGTTGCATTATTTGCCGGGATACGGGTCTAAAGGCTTGTTGTCCAGAAACCGGCCTTCGTAAATCTTCTTTCCGGTTATATCATAACAAGTGCCTTTCCCGCTTCTCAGGCCATCTTTCCAATTGCCTTTATAAACCTCGCACAGCGGGCAGTTTTCTATCTCATATTTATCCTTATCTTTTATTTCATAAACGCCGTAACCATTTTCTTTATCCTCCTTCCATTCCCCATCATAAATATCACCATAGGGATTAATAAAAACGCCATGCCCCCACTTCTTACCGTCTTCCCACCCACCTGTATATTTTGATCCGGTTATATAGGTAAAAGTCCCCTCACCCCATTGTTTATAATCCTTCCAGTTGCCATCATATTTACTTCCATCAGCCTGGTAATATACCCCATGACCGCTACACACATTTTTTTCCCAATGCCCAACATATTTATCGCCGGTAGCTGATTTATAAGTTCCCTCGCCCTCATGCATGCCATCTTTCCAGTCGCCTTCATAAGTATCGCCGTTCGGCCATGTTCTGGTGCCCTTGCCGTTGGCATTATCATTATCAAAATTGCCGGTATAGGTACCATCACCGGGGATGGTAACAGTTCCCTGTCCTGACTTCATATTATCCTTCCAACCGCCAGTGTAAGTAAGCCCGTCATTTAAATAGATTGTTCCCTGCCCGTTGGGCAAATCGTCTTTCCATTCGCCTGTATATTTAGTGCCGTCGGCCCATATCTCGGTACCCTTGCCATTAAAGTTGCCATCCTCGAAATGGCCGGTGTATTTATCGCCGTTCTTCCATACAAAAACCCCTTCTCCGCTTTGCTCATCATCTTTCCAGTCGCCCTCGTATTTATTGCCGTTTTTCCAGTATTTAATCCCTTTACCATTAAAGTTGCCATCCTCGAAATGGCCGGTATATTTATCGCCGTTCTTCGAGGTGAATGTGCCTTCACCCGATTTCATATCATCCTTCCAGTTACCTTCATATTTGTTGCCATCACTATAGAAATAAGTACCTTTTCCGTTGAAATTGCCATTTTCAAAATGACCGGTATATTTATTGCCATTCTTCCAGGTAAACGTGCCTTCTCCCCATTTCTTATCATCTTTCCAGTTGCCTGTGTATTTGCTGCCATCATCATAAAAATATGTGCCATTCCCGTTGAAGTTGCCATTTTTAAAATGGCCGGTGTATTTATTGCCATCACTCCAGCTGATGGTGCCTTCACCCGATAGAAGATCGTCTTTCCACTCTCCGGTATACTTAGTGCCACTGGCAGAAATTTTATATCCCTTGCCATTGAATTTGCCATACTCGAAATGCCCCGTATATAAAGTGCCATCGGTTGCATGGTAAGTTACTTCAACGGGTGGCGCCCCGTCTTTCCAGCTTCCCGTATACCAATCTCCGTTTGCCAGGTATAAGGTGCCGTTGCCGTTAGCAGCACCGTTTTTTGTATGCCCAATATATTTATCACCGTTTTTATAGGGTATTACATCTATATCAGGGACTTTTATGTTTGAGAATTTTGATGAGAATTTATCAGATGGATGCCGTGTATCATATTGCGCAATGAATTCCTTTATATCATCATAGTGTACCCAGAAAAGGGTTTGCGGCAACGGGTAACTGGTGACATGCCTGCCTGCTTGTTCCCAAATATCCTGTTTCCTTACAGGACCTGCGCCAAGTATCTGAATGTTTTGTTTTCCTCCGGCTGCAGGAGTAGCACTACCTGCAAGGATATTAATAAATGGATTAAGGAACAGGTCGAAATCGTATTTAATAATAATGACAATCTCCGTACCAGAGCTGTCTTCAATAGCGGCAAGGGTATCTTGTGGCGCCTTGTTATTTACAATCACATTGAATTCCGGAACAGACAATTGCCGGGTAAAATTGGAATCGGCAAAGGCAGCAATCTTTCCTGATTTTACGTTGTTAACGATAGATACCATCAGCGATGAGTCTTGCAAACGGGCATTGGCGCCGGGTTTCAGTCTGAGATCGATTATCGTGGAGAATATTTTAGTCTTTGGTTCAGTCTTGTTTTGGTTCTGGCCATAGAGGTGAAGGCTGGTTAGCAATAATACTGACAGCAGATATTTGCACAGGGAATTCATAGCCCAAAACTACGTTTATTATTATATATAGGTGAAGTCAGATATTGTACACGTCTGGGCCTCCACCTCTGCATTTCCCTGCTTTTAGGTGCCCTTCCAGTAAAATCATAATAATTCAGGATTCAATTCCCGCATTATTATGCTTTTTCAGGATTACATTCCGGCTATATTATGTTTTAACCTGAAATCCCGAATTATTATGCTATTTTTGGATTGAAATCCCGAATTATTATGTAATTTCGGGATTACAATCCTGATTTATGATACAAAGGGCACTTTCGGGCCGTATAGAGAAACGGATGTTTAAGGGTAAAGCATTACTATTGTTTGGCGCCCGCCAATGCGGAAAGTCTACCTTGGTCGAGACTTTACTGGCCAATAAGGACCACCTGTATATGAATGGCGATGATGCGGATGTAAGAGAAATACTTACCAACACCAGCGCTACTAAACTAAAGGCCCATGTGGGGCATCACAAAATTCTATTTATAGATGAGGCCCAGCGGGTACCTAATATCGGGCTTACTATAAAATTGTTTACAGACAGGATAAAAGAGGTGCAGGTTATTGCTACTGGTTCCTCGGCATTCGAACTGGCAAGCCAGCTGAATGAACCGCTCACCGGGCGGAAATATGAATTTATGCTGTATCCACTCAGCTATGGCGAAATGGTAAAACATCATGGGCTGCTGGAAGAAAACAGGCTGCTGGAGCACAGAATGACCTATGGATACTATCCCGAAATAGTAACAAGCGCGGGCGATGAAAGGGAATTATTGAAATTGCTGACTGGTAGCTACCTGTATAAAGACCTGCTGATGCTGGAACAGGTAAAAAAACCATTACTGCTCGAAAAACTGCTGAAAGCCCTGGCCCTGCAGGTGGGCAGCGAGATAAGCTACCACGAAATAGCTCAAATAACAGGGAGCGATGCAAAAACGGTGGATAAATATATTGACCTGCTGGAAAAAACATTTGTGATTTTCCGGTTGCCTGCCCTCAACCGTAATGTACGTAATGAGATCAGGAAGGGTAAAAAGGTTTATTTCTATGACTGTGGTATCCGCAATGCAATTATTGATAATTTTAAACCTATGGGCTCCCGGACAGATACCGGGGCTTTGTGGGAAAATTATATAATGGCCGAGCGGATGAAATACCTGCGATATTATGGCACAGACACCAAACAATATTTCTGGCGTACCACCCAGCAACAGGAAATTGACCTTATAGAGGAGCATGAGGCGGGAAAACTGAAAGCGTTTGAATTCAAATGGAGCAGGAATGAGAAAGTGCGCTTTCCGCAAACGTTTACAGCTAATTATCCCGGCACGGAAACAGCAGTTATTTCACCGCAAAACATGGAAGAATATCTGATGGATAAATTGTCGGAAGATTAAGGTTAAGTCCTTCCGTATATCGCGGGTACCCATCTTCAGAATTCCCCTCGATTTCCTTAAACCATACGGAAGTGAACCGGATGTTTTCTAAAGGCTGTAAGCAATATACAAGTGATTATATCTGTTTCAGCAATTTGTAAACTTTGCCCTCGTCTGCTCATATATAATGGTCCCGGCACAGTATCACTGTTTTTCATGAAGAGGATGCCTATACCCGCACCCCTATCACCAGCACATCATCCACTTGCTCATTATCATGCTTCCAGTTTTCAAAATGGTTTTTGAGGTAGTTTTCCTGCTCCCTCATACTTTTATCCTGTATGGCCAACAGCATTTCTTTAAATTTTGCAGTCATCATTTTTTTACCGTTCTGCCCGCCAAACTGGTCTGCATAGCCATCGGTGAAAATATAAAGAGTATCGTTTTTAGTCAGTTGTATTACATGATTGGTGAAGCTCCTGTCTTTAGCTGCCTGCAGGCCACCTATCGGGAATTTATCAGGCCGGTAAACCTCAATTTTATGATCCCTTATAAGCCATAGGGGGCGGTTGGCGCCGGCATACTGCAGTTCGTATTTATTCAGGTCAAAGGAGCAGATCGATATATCCATCCCGTCATTCGATTCGTTCTCGCCTTGCTTCAGAGCCTCTATTACAAGCCTGTTCAGCAGTGTAAGTATAAGCGCAGGCTCATCTATTCCCTTCTCGTTGATGATCTGGTTCAGCAGAGAGCTTCCTATCATACTCATAAATGCCCCCGATACACCATGGCCTGTGCAATCGCCCGCAATTATGAGTACCCGGCCATTCCTTTCGGCAAACGAATAGAAATCACCACTTACAATATCCTTGGGCATAAACAGTATAAACGATTGCTCCAGGGCTTTATAAATCAGCTTTATATCCGGCAGTATTGCCGACTGTATACGTTGCGCATAATTGATATTGTCGGTAATCGATTTATTCTTGATCTCAATTTCCTTCTTGCTTATTTCCAGTTCCTCCTTTTGCCTTATGATGTCCCGCGTTCTTTCCTCCACCTTATTTTCCAGTTCAGTATTCTGAGACTCCAGCAGCAGTTGTTTTTCCTTTTCCTTTTCCAGGTTTTCTTCCGAAAGCTGTCTGATAGAATGCACCTGGTCAAGCAGCTTTTTCTGGTTCAGCCTGTTGGTTCTTCCCAATACTATTACAGCACTTAATGGGTAGAGATATATACCAATATCACTTAACTTTTCTATAAATACTGAATTTTTGAGGCCTGGTATCCACCTCGTAATCATTGGCAGCAAAATGGATATAAACAATGCAAATGAACAGACAATAACTATAGTTTTGGCTTCCCATCTTTTCTGCCGGAAGCCTTTTATAAGGTAATATATTGACGAAGAAAACGAAATCGAAAACAATACAGTGAATATAATCAGTATCAGGACTGGTGCTGGCAGATTCTCAATGTTGCCTGTATTAATCAAACCTAAAAATTTAAAATTATAGAGTATCGCAGGATGGAAACAGACAGCTGCAATAATGAGACGGATAAACAGAGAAATTTTAGACTTGTTCTTATTTCTCAGCACTTTGGCCAGGAAAAACGACATAAACTCAAAACTGAATACCAGGCAGAAAAGATATATTACAGTGGATAGAAACGTAGATTGGGTGTCACTCAGAAAAGTGACAGATGTAAACAAACAAAACAGGCTGAAGTACAGGTTCTCAGTCTTATCTCTGGAGAATATAAATACAAGGATAAATACTATGCCAAAAGCAAGGTAATAAAAACCTAGTGAATAGTTGTCATATTCATTGGTCAGAGATTCCTCATTTAGTTTTTCCGCAACTGCCAGTTCCCTGAGTTTAAATTTCAATGACATCAGGTGTAAACTTTGATCTGGAACAAACGTTATAATAACTTGTTCAGTACTGTCAATTAGAGGCAGGTTTGCAAATCCCTTTAATTCCTTTTTACTCAGCTTCTTATCCGCCGAATGATTAAACAATCCGGTACTTAAAATGCTATTCCCGTTACAATTGATATCAACGGAGCCGTTAATTTTATAGCTAAGTGCTATGGTCTTATTTCTAAGTTTCGGTCCAAGCCATAACCTGGCAACCATAATTACTGTATCTATGTTTACCAGATGCAGGGTGTCTGGTTTCCTGGTTTCCAATTTAATACTTTGCCCATTTTTCTTCACTAAACTGACCGACCAGGTGAACCTATCAAATGGGTCCACAAAACTCATCGATTGCTCTAACTCCTTCGAAAAATTTGTGGTGTCAATAGGTGTATATTTATTGATTATCGCTTTTGCCGAATCCAGTTTGGCCTCTTGTTCTAAAAAACTGCTTAAGGTAAGCAGTGTATCTTGTTTTGGAATTTGTGCCTTTGCCTGTTCCGGTGTTGTCAGTACTATAAATAAAAAGGGTATGGCTGCCAACAAACTATAAATCCGTTTGAGCTGCTGTAGCTTATCAGTAAAATACCTGTATACTCTCATTTATTAACTTTTCAGGTTTAAGACTAAACATCCACTTGGGATATTCATTACTTGATAAAGTGAAAGTATAAATTGTATGGCTCATTTCTTATTTTTTCTGAAATAACTTTCTGCGAAACAACTTTTCAGTAACCATAATCTGATTTTTATGAAAGGATGAAATTAATCTTTACTTTTGAGTGTAAACAGCAATTATCCTGATGGCACAATTGGATCTCTACAATATCTACCTGAATATGGAGAAGGAGGATATCATTTTGTCCTTTAAAGGAGATATTACCAAGGAACTGTTGTCGTCTGTTTACCAAATAGTTGAGGCAAGAATAGAAAGCGGGAATGAAGACCCGAAAAAAAAGAAGAAGTTTTTTCATGTACTTGTAGAATGCCTTCAGAATATGTACAACCATATGGAGACAATGCAGGGAATGGATAATGATTTACCTGAAAATAGCGGCAGTGGTATTTTTATGATTGGCAAGGGCGAAGAGGGTGGCTACCGTATCATTACCGGAAACTTTATACTCACTGAAAATGCCGGTATCCTTAAAGAAAGAATTGATCAGATCAATGCAATGAACCCTCAGGAACTGAAAGCTTATTACCTTGAAAAACTGGGCTCAACCGAACTATCTGATAAGGGCGGTGCTGGTTTAGGCATTATAGATATAGCCCGCAAATCGGGCAATAAGATAGAATATGATTTTCAATACCCATCATCAAAATATTCCTTTTTTACCTTATCGGCTACCATAAACTAAATAAAAACATTAGAAGGATGGATAACCTTATTCTTGAAGGCAGCAATAAAACCCCGGCAATCAACTTCAAAGCAGATACCGGAATTCTTGAAATTGCAGGAAAATCGATACCAGAAAATTCATTTGGTTTTTATCAACCCTTATTCGCCTGGATTGATAATTATGTTCTTAATCCTGTGGCTAAAACTGAAATAAAGATTTCGCTTGAATACTTTAACACCAGCTCATCCAAATGCCTGCTTGATATTTTACGGAAGCTGGAAGCACTTAAAAAGTCGGAAAAAAGCGATGTAAGTGTTTCCTGGTATTATGAATCCGATGATGAAGATATGATGGAGGCAGGCCAGGATTACGATTCGCTTGTAGATCTTACTTTTAATATCATTAAGATCTGATTTTCTTCTCCAGTAGTTTCCTGAGCAGATCAAAATACAATACCAGGTATAGAACCCCTGTCATAAGCCAGATGATTATCAGGTTGTACCAGAGCGTTTCCACAGGCATTCCGAAAAAGGATTTTGAGTGGGTATAAAATGGAGATGTAATCTTTCCGTCGTTTTCAGCTCCGATGAAAACCGGTTCGTACTTCCGGATAATATGGTTTCCGGAAATAACTGTTTTCTCCCTTACAGCAGTGTTCAAAACCATTTCTTCCAGCTGCTCATTACAATACCTGTTCTTGAATTCCCTGGCGCCTTCTGTACTTAATCTTTCATTCAACTTCAGTAGCAAGTCTTGCTTTTTAGTAAGCACTTCATTCTTCTTTCTGATAAAATGCCTTTCGATACTGTCGGTATTTTTTTTGCAGGCATCAATAAAGGGTACCATCGCGATATTTATTTCAGGTAGTGGGGTATACGCTATATTTTCATGCGGGTTAGATTCTTTTATTAAACTGATTTCGTCTTTTAATAGCAGTGCCTCTGCTATCAAAGAATCTGTTGAACTTGACTTGGCAGTTGTCAAATTTTCGAGAAGAGAGGTTTGTTTCTGCATCTGTTCAGCCCAGTAGTCAGCAATGTAGCCCGCATTACTTATCTGCCTGTCTAATTCAAAAAAGGGTGCTTCATATTGATTATTCTTAAACCGGTCTACAGCCAATGATTCGAATGCCCAGCGCGATGCCATAACATTACCAATAAGCGGTACTTTGCTTTGATTGCTCAGCTCTGGGCACAGGTCTTCAAACTTTACCATCACTCCGCTCAGCATTATCTGGGGTATTACCAGGAAGGGTATCAGAATATATACTGCTACCCGGGTTTTTAAACCGGAAGAAATATTAAGCCCCAACAGGTTGGCAAAGCACGACACCGAAAAAAGCACCAGCCAGTGATTAAACAACAACCCACTGAAACCCAGGATGGAATTACCAATAAGTAAAAACAGGAGGCTCTGCACAGCTGAAACAAGGAATAAAAATGCAATCTTTGAAAACAGATAACTGTTCCGGCTTAGCCTGAGGAAGGACTCTCTTTTCAGTATTTTTTTATCCTGTATTATTTCATCTGCACTTACTATGAGTCCCAGAAATAGCGAGACAATGGTACTGATAAACAGGTAAACAGGTATGTTGGGGTTCAATCCAAAATGATAGGGTTTGCCTACACCATGCGACCGTAGGGCAAACCCGAGTATCAATGCCAATACTGGTCCTTCGAATAAAGTAATAGCCAGATATTGCTTGTTATTCAGTTTTGCCAAAAAATTTCGCTGGAAATAAACCTTTAACTGACGGAAAGTATTAGCTACTTTAACATCTCTCAGCGCCTGTTTGTTACACTCAACATTGTTGCTGGCAGAATCTTGATTTATAAAGTTAGCATTGTACAGTTTATACCACTCTTCCGGATACATCTTCCTGTGGCTAGTGGCTTTGCCATATTCATCTACTGTCTTTGCTTCAATAATCCGGAACAACTCCTCTGGGTTTATGTTGCCACATTCAGGGCACTCACAATTCTCAAAATCCACAAAATGCATCTGCTGTTTAAAATATCTCACCGAATCAACCGGATTACCAAAATAAACCGGAAAACCACCAGTATCCAGGATCAACATCTGGTCGAACAACTTGAAAATTTCAGACGAAGGCTGATGAATGACCACAAATATCAGCTTACCTGTCATGGTCAGTTGTTTCAGCAGGTCCATTACATTCTCCGCATCATTGGATGACAAGCCTGAGGTGGGCTCATCAACGAACAATATTTCCGGTTCGCGGATAAGTTCAAGCGCTATATTTAATCTTTTGCGCTGGCCACCACTTATAAACTTATTTAAAGGGTCTCCTACCTGAAGGTCTTTGATATCATATAATCCAAGCGACTGCAGGCAATAGTTTACCTTTTCAAGAATCTCATTATCATTCAGACTGCCAAAATATAGTTTCGAACTGAAAAAAAGATTTTGAAAAACACTCAATTCTTCCACCAGCAAGTCATCCTGCGGAATGTTGCCGGTTAAACCATGTAAGCCATGTTCGTGAAGCTCTTTGCCATTAATCAATATACGGCCAGAAGAGGGTTTCACACTTCCGTTCAGCAGGTTAAGCATAGTTGTTTTCCCTGCCCCGCTGTTTCCCATTATGCCTACAAGGTTTTTAGAGGTAGTAGAGAAACTAAGTTCATGCAGCCCGATCTTATTTTTACTGAACGAATAACAAAGCCGATCAACTTCAAAAGCCAGGTTATGGTTTACATTAAGTTCTTCGTATTTATGGA
The DNA here is from genome assembly GCA_903904855.1 of uncultured Bacteroidota bacterium. Classification (GTDB taxonomy): domain Bacteria; phylum Bacteroidota; class Bacteroidia; order Chitinophagales; family Chitinophagaceae; genus Nemorincola. The sequence continues at coordinate 33,048 of CAIVEH010000039.1, forward strand.
TAATGTCGTTGTAATAGAGAGCATTCATTTTCGATCCCCTTATTACCGAACCCTGCTCGAAAACCTGCACTACACCAGGGGCGATCAACCTTCCATCAAGCAATAACTGGTCCTGACCCAGGTATTTAAACAAAAATATCAGCGGGTTGCTTATCCTCAGGAACACTATGTTTCCAGAAAGATTTTCTTTCTTTATTTGTTTAAATGCTGCCTCACTTTCTTCTGTTTTGCTGATAATCAGAAATTCACCATCCTTACCGTGATAAACATCTGCTTCATTTACCAGCTTAAAACTGTTTTCAAAATCAGCCTTGCTGATTGTAAATGTATCGGCAACCGTTTGTATAAATTCCAGGTGCTGCTCTGTAAGTGTAGATATTGCTGAATGCAAAAATTCGAGCAACCTTATCAAAACAATTACTTTCTGTTTTTGCTCCAGTTCCCTATTGATATCCGTACATATCCTTAATACCTTAACGGAATTGACAGAAGTTCTTTTTCTTATTTTGCCCTCAACAATCCTATCCTTTAAACTTTCGAGGAAGTCATCATAAACTTTGAGGTATACGGGTACTAGGTTGTTACCTAATTGTCTTCTGAGGAAACGTTCAACAACTTCACGCCCCCGTAAACCAACTTCATCAGTGTTGGCTATGATAGCGAATAATTGCATTAGTGCCCTTAATATCTTATCACTCATAAATGAGGAACATTAAAAGCGTAATGAAATTTAGTTATCCGCTGTCTATTTTTTGGTGAGGTTATTCCTAAGTGTAGTTATAAGACCAGATGCCTTACCGATATTCTCAGGCGTAAGGTCTGTTGCCGATTTTATTTTACTATCGTACTCTTTACTATAGTTTTTCAGTTCAGCCAGAAGGGCTTTACTATCAGCATCTTTGTATTCTTCAAGCAGCTTCATCAGGTGATAGATGTAGAGATTCTCCTGATATACCTTTTCAAAAAACTTCGCATTGTCCGGCGTTCTTTTGGTGTCTTTCAGCAAATTAAGACTTAAATAATTGATTTCTATAAGCGCACCTGCCATAATATGGCTTGCCGACTGGATCTTGTCATTTTTCTTAAGATAAGCATCAGAAGATTGAAATACATTATCAACTATCCTTACTATGGAATCTTTGTTACCTGAATTGTTTTTAAACCTGTCTGAATAATCATCAAAAACTTTATCAAAACTCAGGTCTTTTGCCAGTTTCTGAATGGTAACAAAATAATGAAGCAATTCCTGGTTCTGGCCATAAAAGTTCACATAGGCCAGGTCAATACCATAAATACCCATATTCACTTCCTTCTTAAAAGTGGATACATAGTTATCGGCATTGGTGTTGAGATTCAACAAATCTGGCTTGTATCCAGCCTGGTATCCGGTAATATCTCTTACAACCTCAAATGGTGCGGGCAGATTAGCTTCGGCTGTAGCAAACTTAAACTCTATTTCACTTTTTTTCTGGGTTGCAGCAGCATCTTGTTTTATTACAGCACTCCCAGTGGTATCTTTCGATCCTGATGTTTTATCTCCGGTACCATTCTGGCACGAACATAAAAACAGTAAAGGCGTAACAATGAGTGTCGATACAATAGAATTTAGTTTATTCATCTGAATTGGTTTTTTACAAAATAGCCGGGGTATTTTATCAGATGCCATTTGTAAAATGGTAAGAATAAATGGCCCCGGCAAAAAGAATTTTTTCAAAAATCTCTTGAAAATTAAGGGAAAGTTACTCCCTTATACTGGTTTATATCAACAGAAGGTATATTAGACTTATAGAATGAATTAATAGTTCTTATTATCTCATTTGCAATAAGTGCATAACCCCTCTGCGTTGGATGTACACCATCTAATGAAAATGCACCGCCAGTAACAAATGCAGGACTATAATGAATACCATCATAAGTTATTCCTGATGCTAATTTTGTGAAATAACTGTTCATATCCACATAAGCCAGATGATGGATGTTTGCCTCATATTTAATATACGCATTAAAATTAGTGGTAGCTGTTCTAATATTCTGAATCTCATCAGTGGTCAAAACATAATTATTAGGAATAGGCATTGGCACTCCGGCAGCATTTACACTTCCCCAGCCATGGCATTTAATTGAAGTGTCCGGAACAGACAATAATATCAACTCACCTGGAACAGCCTGCCTGGTCTTGCCTGCATTATCCTGAATCATAAAGTAATTAGCACCAACATTAAAAGAAGCAGTTATGCCATGGCTTGCATAAATTGCTGTAAGTGTATCTGCCTGACCCTGCCTTGTAAGTTTTAAGCCGTTTGCAGGCACAGTGGTAAAAAATGGTATGCTTGTAATATCTGGGATATTTATAAGTGCACCGCTGGCGCCTGTGCTTATTGCCGTATTAAGAGCCAGGTCGTAGCAGGAATCAAATGCTACTAAAGGGCTGATATCTGAACCACCATAAAAATAGGGTAGTAAAGCTGGCGTTGCATTTCCGGTGCCATCACCCTGTCCGCCAGCCAAAGCGTAACCTAATACATCATTTGCCCCAAGCCACATTGTAAAGAAAGTTGGGTGTAGATTGCCTACCACATGAACAAGTTCGTCATTAGGTGAGCCATACACATTATTATAAAATCGGGCGGCATATGGGGCGCGACTAGTCAATGCATAAAGTGCATAACCTGCCACTTTGTAATCTACTGCCCTTATACCTGGTACTCCTACATTATTGATCTGGTTATTGTTTATCCCGGATACGAAATGATAATCACCGTTCACTGAATCGGAAGCACCAGTATTTGGAATTGGTGCAAGCGAAGAATCAGCCGGATTACATGGATTGTAGGTCATCCCAAGGATATACTTTGGACCAGGGTAACCCCAATCGCCTTTTAACAGTGGCTGAATAAATGGCCCTACAGCGCCATGTGGTGGCGGAATTAATGCAAACTGGCCGAAAAGCATTGCAGGATAAGAATGCAACTGGCCTGATACTGTAAGACTTCCATCAGTATAACCAGCAGTTAGTGAGTTACCTATTGCAAGATAATTTGAGAAGTCAGCAGTAGGTCCTGCTGATGGATTCTGATTAACCTGAATATTGGGCCTGCACGCAGTAAAAATCATTGCCACTGCGCCAATTATAAATATTTTCTTCATTTTTTTCTATTGAGTAAAATTAAAAATTATAATAAACTCCAAGTCCCAGTGTTATTGCCTGAGTCTTATATGTTCCGCTGAATCCACCAAAATCATAAGATGCGTTACGTGTGAGAGTAGTTATGCCTTCACAAGCAGTAAGGATAGTAAATCTTGGAAAAGGCTTAATTGTAACACCTACTGATCCTACCACCCTGTCAGCATCTGGTAAATCAGGAGATACAAAACCATTGGTAACCGGAGTTGGCTCAAAAGCCGCACCAGCCATCAGTGATACTACTTTACCCAATTTATAATTTGCACCTGCTCTTGGAGTAAGTGTATTCCTGTAATGCCTTGGCGCGTGGTTATCCTGCAAGGATGATGTATGCGTAGAAAAATTTATTCTCAGTGAATCATATGAATTCCAACCTGTATAATTCAGATCGAATTGTAAAGTAAGACGGTCTTCCAGGGTACGGTAAGCAACTCCTGCTGTTGCCACCTGAGGTAAGGGCAACTGTGTATCGAAGTTTGTATTTGGAAATGATGTTGCCAATGATTGAGGCACATTGAAAGTAGCGGTGCCATTACTAACACCCATATTGATCTGCGAACGGTAAGTAAAACCAAACTGCAGATTATCTGAAGGTTTAAGCTGAACACCTGCATTAAATCCAAGGCCGCTGGCGCTGCCATGCAGATGCAATGTACCATCATCATCTGCAGAGCCGCCCGGACCATTTTGTCCATGAACAGGTAATGCCTGTCTGATGTCCATAGACCCTGTGGCATAAACAAATCCTGCACCTACCGAAATCAATTCATTTACTCTGTAGGCCACAGTAGGTTGAAAACAAACTGCACTGAGATTTATTGACTGCACCATATACCTGCCAATCCATTGGTCATCCCATTTAAGGCCAATTCCCGCAACTGTATATATACCTAGACCCAGGGCAAACTTGCTGTCCTGCTGTATTGGGCCACCAACATAAAAATTAAACGGAGTAAACGTTTGGCGCTGGGTTACAGCAGAAGAATTTACTATTGTATTGCCGAAAGCAGTAGATGGCGATATTGTAAGCCCGCTGGCATATACCTGAATGTTTTTCATCCTGCCCAGACCTCCCGGATTATAAAAAATTGTTGAGGCATCCCATGTCCAGGCTGCCCCTGTGCCGCCCATTGCCAGCTGCCTTATACCTTGCAGATTAAGCTGATAGCCCGCACCAAATGTGGTAATTGCCGACAATAAAAATGCTGCTGCTAATACTTGTTTCTTCATAAACTAAAGTTGTTAAATTATCTGTTTTACCAAACCAGCGGTATCATTTAATCGGTTAAGGTATGGCGAAATAATTATAAAACCAATACCAACGATAAAAACTGTGCAAATATAGTGGTTAGGAAGATGCAATTCCAATGGTTGCAACACTTATTTTTATGCCTTCGATCTTCATCAAGGCAAGTGCGCAGGCTTCCAGAGTTGCCCCTGTTGTGAGTACATCATCACATATTAAAATATGTTTTCCCTTTAGGTGCCTGTTATTATTTATTGTAAAAGCCTCCTCCATATTCCTGAGCCTTTCTACCCTCGTTTTATGTGTCTGGCTTTCTGTGTCTCTTAACCGCTCCAGTATATGAGCATCTGCCGGTATATGAAGCGCTTCGCTTAATCCCTGTGCTATAAGTAAACTCTGGTTATATCCCCGTTTTGCCTGCTTTTCCCTATGAAGTGGCACGGGAACTATAATATCTATCTCCTTCCACCAATCTGTTTCCTTTAGTCTTTCACCAAACCTTCTACCCAGGTATATCCCGGTTTCTTTTTTGTTCCTGTATTTCAAACCATGAACAAGGTGCTGTATCAGGCTGTCATTATTAAACCATGCAAATGTAGTAGCATTTATAAAAGGAATCCTTCCTGCAAACCGCAGCGCAGTTTCATTATCTTCAATATGGTGATAATTTGTTTCTGGAATTTCCAGGCTGCAACTGATACATAATACTTCTTCACCCAATACAAGCGGCTTATTGCACCCTTCGCATAGGCGAGGATAAAACAAGTGGAGCAGGCTTTCTTTTATTTCATTAAGCTTCCGGATATTCATTTTTCAATTTCAGGTTGCCAATAAAGTAATAGCTGGTTTATAATGGCTGAATTAAAAAAGCCAAAAGAATTAATAACAGATAACCCAAAAGGCCCAACGACCCAAATATCAAACCAAAAATGGCAAATCCATTCTGCTTGTCGCTACGTAATCCTTTAATACCAAATATAACCGCAGCCAGGAAGGATAAAAAACCAAGTGTAAGTACTATAAATACCCCTGACACAGTAAGAAAAGCGCCCGCTATTTCGGCTATTCCAAACAGCAAATATGGCGCAAAACCAAGAATAAATGATGTAAGACCATAATGAGTATTTCCAGATTTTTGATTCTTGTATTTATGAAGTTGCTTAAGCAATTTCACTTTCTGCAAAATTGTAAGGTGGTTTTTATTAATATCAGAAAGGTGCTTTTCCTCAGTCGTAGCTTTTACAGGTACCTTAAAAGTGTCACTGATCTGTTCTATATGAAATAATACACTTTTTACCGGCAAAGCTGAAATGCCTCTTGATGGATTCAACAGGATCAGACTAATAATCAGGGTGAAAATTATTTTGAATTTTCTGATTCTTTGGGGCTTCATATTATAGAGTTAGAACAGTTTCATTTGATTATCAAATATATACTAATAAATTCCAACTACAAACTAGAAACTACAAATTCCTAATTCCCCCAAACACTCTTATATTTACCTTCTGTTATGGACATCCAGAAATTCAGGGCAACGGCAGCCCGCAAAAAGAAATCACTTACTGCGTTTATAATTAAGATGGATGAAATCATCCCGCACGACCTTCCTGAACTGGTGGAAAGGCTGGATGCTGAAGTTTGGAAAGAGGTGGACTGCACTACGTGCGCCAACTGCTGCAAAACAATGACACCCACCTTTACAGCAGCAGATGTGAAACGCATTGCCACACATCTACACATGTCGCCCAAATCATTCCGCGAAAAATGGCTCAAAAAAGAAGATGGATCCAAAGACTGGGTCAATACTACCCAGCCCTGCCAGTTTCTGGCAGACAATAAATGTTCCATCTATGAAGTGCGCCCAGCCGACTGTGCCGAATTTCCTCACCACAACAAAACACCTTTCGACGCCTATAACGAAACCTTCAAGAACAATCTTGTTCATTGCCCTGCAACACTGATGCTGATAGACAAAATGAAGAAGGTTGTAGAAAAAGAATATGAATGGTAAAATATCAGGTGTCTTGTATCTTTAAATGATGTGGGACACCTTTATAGATTAACCAATAATTGGCTACTCAATCCCACTATACTAAATCCAAAATTCCTCAATCTCTTTTACATTGCTTCTCTTTGCGCTACTTTAGCGTACTTTGTGGTTAAGAATTTCACCCGATGGCATCCTGGTTACGAAACATATATGATACCCTCGTCGAAACCACCAATGAGTTTATCGATGATCATGCCACAAAACACAGTGCATCTCTGGCATATTATACCATCTTTTCTGCCGGCCCCCTACTGATGGTTATTATCACATTGCTGGGCTTTTTTTATAAAAAGCCTTATGTTACCAACCAGGTTTTTGATCAGCTTGGCGGAATCATTGGTATTGCACCAGCCAGACAACTGCAAAACATGCTCGAAACGATCAGTCATCAGAATCACAGTACTTTATTCGGCGTGATTGGAGTGCTGGTGCTGATTTTCAGCGCTACAGGTATTTTCACCGAAATGCAAAGCTCTATTAATTACCTCTGGTCAATCAGAGCCAAGCCTAAAAGAAGCTGGCTGAAGTATATTACCGACAGGTTGCTTTCCTTATTACTTATTCTCGGTATGGGCCTGATTATGTTCCTGGCCTTGCTTATCAATATTGTATTCGATCTCCTGTCGGGCAGGCTACACTATTTATTTGGCGATGCCACAATTATTCTGCTTAAAGGCGCCAATTTCAGCCTGCTGCTTCTGGTTGTAGTGTTCCTGTTCTGGATTATTTACAAAATACTGCCCGATGCCAGTATACACTGGAATGATGCGCTTGTTGGGGCTACATTTACAGGTGTTTTATTCGTTATAGGCAAATACATTATTACCTACTACCTTAGTTTTGCAAAGGGTTTGAGCGCCTACGGCGCCGCTGCATCAGTTGTACTGCTGTTATCGTGGATTTATTATTCAGCCCTTATCGTGTATTACGGCGCTGAGTTCACAGAGGTATATGCCCGAAAATGGGGACGGGGTATTACCGTCACAAACAATGCCGTTTTCATTATCAAGCGTGAAGAAAAAGAATTGCCAAAACTAAAGCATCCGGTGCAGGAAAACTGAGGCAAGGAAAACAACCATCACACAAACAACGACAATATAGTCCTCAGAAATCTGGGTTTACCTCTTGCTGTTCTTGAGTGTTTCTGGTAACTGCGGGCATTGGCCATAAAAGTGAGCATCATTTCGTGCTTCTGTTCTTTGCGGGTTGTGGCGTATCCTTTTTTCATTACTTGAATTTTCAGGTTCAGAAATATAGTTAAAGTTTAAGCAGCCTTGCCGGCTTCAATGTAAAATAATTCGTCCTGCACCACTTCTATTCCCAGGGCTATCAACCTGGTTGCTATTTGCTCTTTATGCCTGTCGGCAAGCAACATATCTTTTGCAGGTTCTTCAATAGTGCGTACGTATGCTGGTAGTGAGGTTTTCAGTTCTGCCAATACCTTTTTCCAGTTATTACCCTTTGCTGTTTTCAGCCTGGGCGTTCCCAGTCTGAAGCCTGCTTTGCCATGCAGTGTACCTATACTGCGGGTTTTAGCAAAGAGTTTTTCTTTGTTATTGATGCAATAGGCCTGAACAATACCGAATGCCAGATTTTTTCCCTGAGCAAGGCAAGTGAGTTCTTCTTCATATTCTGTCATCAATTCGTTTACACTGTTCTCAATATTCCTGTTTATTTCTGCTTCTCTTTGCTCTGCTTCAGCATAGCGGGCCATGGCCTCTTCAAACTGTGCAGTGTTGATAATTATTGCCGTTTTTTTCTGATTTCTTGTTTTCATTTTACATTTTGTTTGGGGTGTAGCGGCCTAATTGTTTATTAATAGACAGCTAAAAAATTAAAAAGGTAAAGTTTCATGCCTAAATAGTACTCATTTTCCCTAAAATCCCGTTTACAATCAGGGTTGCGTATTTATCACGGCTTATATCCATCATATTCCAGAGCTGGTAAAAGGCTATGGCCTCCGTTCCACACAGTATCAGTGTATATAATTCCTGCCTGCGGCCAATCATTGCTTTGAGCTTGTGTTTCAGCTCAGCCATATACTCCTGCAATAACCGCTGGTGTTCATTCACTGGCTTGAATTCTTCCAGCATTTCATCGCATATTTCCTGCAGCGCTTCCACACGCTGGTGGCTTAAGCGCAACCTGATACCTCTTTTTGCAGCCATAAGTTTACAGAATTTAATGCTTTGTTGTACTTGTTCATAAATTTAGTATCACCGGTATTGATCAGCTCATAAGCCCTGGTTATACCATTGATTACTGTGGTATGGTCTTGCCCCCCAAAAAGCGTTGCTATCTGGTAGAGTGTCATCATCGGGAAGTTTCTTCTCAGAAAAATCGCCCCTATGTAGCGCAATTCAGATATTTCCCTCGCCCTCGATTTCAGCCTGAAACATTCCGGGCTCATTTCAAGGGCTATTGCAATAATCCTCAGCATTCTTTCCGGTGTTTTGGCAATATCATTTTCTCCATAGAGCAGCAATTCAATTTTCAGTCCGGTTTTGTTCAGTATCTGCTGCTGGGCTGCTCGGGCTATATGCCGTGCTGTATTCATTTGTCTGGTTGGTGCGTAATTCATATCAATCTGTTTTAGCCTTTTATTAATCTGTTCATTGTTTTCTGTTTGGTGTGCCACACCTTCGTGTGTGGCACACATTTTATAATGCTATTTAAGCTGCTATCTTCATTTGGCGGTACTCATGAATCAGTTTTGTTACTATATGCAGATTATTGTCTGCTTCCTCATTGATGTGGTGTATAGTATCCTCATCAAAAACCCCGTTGGCACAGCAAACCAGTTCCACATCTTTCGGGCCAAGAGTTCCCAGGGTTATAAACCGGCGGCCTATACTTTTGAAAATATCATCGTACCCTATTTTCTTCAGCCTTACTCCTTCTATAATTCTCATCCGCAAGGTTTCACCGCCTAGTATTATTATGCCTGCACTGCCTGCAAGGCTGTTAGCGAGTATTACCAGTAAATGCAGTACTCTGTCTTTTAATTTGTGTGCATCGTCTATTATTATCAGCGGCTCTTCGAGGCTCGAAATATCTGCTGCAAACTGCTGCATCATTTCCGGCACTGTACCTTTGGGTTCAATGCCTGCGGCACACATCAATGCAGTCAGAAAAGATTTACGGTTATACTGCTCAAGGCCTGCCACATAAAAGGTATCCTCATGTTCTTTTGTGTATCGGGTTGCTGCAAATGTTTTACCCAGTCCATCGCCAATTGCTATACCATAGGTCATGGCATAATGCTGGGCATCGCTGAACAGAATGCGCAGCAGCAGATAACAACTTGTATCAGCTGGCAGCTGATTGCCCGTGCCGCAGTAAAATCCTACCTGCCTGGCTATGTTTTGCCAGAGGCGTTCGCTTACAAGCTCCCAGTTATTATTCTTAACCAGTGAAATGGTTGATCCTGTTATCCCTTCAAGACTTTCTGCTGCAAGGGTCTGGGTATCGAAATTACTTACATAGCGCACCAGCGCTTCTTTAACCTGCTTCTTTTGTTCGTTTGTCATATATTTAGTTTTAAAGGTTACAGAGTATCATGGGTTAGCAGATCTCTTTCCAGAATTTTTAGATTTTATTTGGATAATTAAATTTAAATTTCGTATTTTTGTCATCAAAATCGTCTAGCACGTCACAAAGATAAGACATTATTTTTGGAAAATACAAATTTTGTGGAAAACTTTTTTAAATTTGCATTATGTACTTAGCAAAAAATCTCAAATTTCTCAGAAAGAAATCAGGCAAAACGCAGGATACGCTTAGCTCTGAGGTCGGTATTGGGCGCACAACAATCGCCAATTACGAAGCCGCAATCAGCGAACCAAACATCGAGACATTGTTGATGTTCTCCAGATTATATGGAGTATCGCTGGATTTACTCATGTCAAAAAACGTGGAGGAAATCTACAAATCAGGCGAAAAAGATACACTGCTCAAGAATGTGTTTGCAGATGGAGCCGGTGGCTATATGAGTATTCCACGCATTATCACAGTTGATAATAAAGGCAACGATAATATTGTGTATGTACCTGTAAAAGCCAGGGCCGGCTACCTTTCGGGATATGGCGATATAGAGTTTATGGAATCGCTGCCTACCTTCCGCCTGCCGGGCCTGAGCAATGCAACCTACCGGATGTTTGAAGTAGATGGCCCGTCAATGGCGCCAAACGTACTGCATGGCGATCGCATAATAGGCGAGTGGGTCGACGGGCTGGATAAAATACGCGACAATAGGGTATATGTAGTAGTGCATAAAGGTGGTGTGGCAGTAAAGCGTGTCATCAATCGCCTGGCTGAGCGCGGTAAAATTTACCTGAAATCAGATACCATTGCCCACAGGCATGAGTTCCCTACAATGGAGGTTGACCCCGAAGACATAATGGAGATATGGTATGGCCGCATGAAAATAAGCAGCGACTTCAGCGAACCTGCCGAAGTATACCACCGCCTCGCCGACCTGGAAACAGACGTAATGGAACTGAAAGAAATGCTGAAAGGCCGGAAAGAAAGCACCGGGCCGGTATCAGAACAACTGTGACCTCAGCTTAAATTTTCTTTTTATTTTCCCCGGTATGAACTGCAGATCCTGATCACAGCTCATACCGGGGTTTTGTTTTTAAAAACTCCTGATAAATTTTACATCACATACCAGTCGGTACAAGCAGAGCGTTATACAATAGTAAACAGCAGATTTATCAATGAAATACCTTTCTCTGCTTATTGCATTTATATTATCCTCTGTTTGTTCAGAAGGGCAGGGAGTTTTTGACAATACCCTGCAAAACCTGAACCTGGCAGGTAAGGTTAAAACTGTAAAAACCATTATAGACAATTCATTAATTGAATACTCTATTGATTCATTTGATAGCAATGGCTACAAGCTGAAGAGTGAACATTTCAGCCGGGAAGATTTGTACAACAATGATATAACGCCGGTGGAGCAGCATCCTTTTATTCTACACTATTGGGAATTGTGGTTTTACGATATTAGTCATCACCTTATAAAAGAAATGTCCGGCTCTTATAATGATACAGTTTTAAGGACTACACAATATAAATATGATGCGATGGGCAGGGTAATTGAGATACAATTTTTCAACAATAACGATTCCGCCAATGGAAGAATCCATTATCATTATGATGAAAAAGACAGTGTAATTATTAAATCATCAACATTTTACACAAAAGATGATTCCGGAATTAATCAGGTTGAAAAGACTCTGGATACGATTAAACAAAAGAATAAAACAGAAAACCTTATTGAGGAAAGAGATGCAACGTTAAAGAGCTTTATAATTTTCAGCCATCCAGAAACCGGAGATAATATGAATTACGACATTGCTTGTATGAATAACTCTGATGCAAGAAAAAGAAAGTTTAATAAGAATTATATCCTGAAAAAAACAGACTATGATAAGGAAGGAGAAATTGCCAGTAAAATAACTGCAACCTATGACAGATGGTTCAACATTAATTCCATTAAGTCGTTATTTTTGATGGTGGAAATATCTGTTGGCGGATCAATAACTGAAGATTTGAATGGCCGGCATGTACACTCTCCTCCTCCTCCTAAGCATGAGTATTCAAAATTCAGATACAAAGAACATACCCGCTACCTGAAATATGACCCAATGCACAACTGGATACTGAAAAGGAAAAGGGATAATCGTCATAGTCTTGAGGTTACTGAACGGGTGATCAGTTATTATTGATCAAATATGCCGGAGCCTAAACTTTTTATCAGTTACCCGTTTCAACTATTCAGCTATCCTTCTGTATAAACGCAGATACGTGTCACCTGTTACCGGATCAGTAACTTCCATGGTATCATACCCCGGCAGATAAACAGGCCTTTTAAACGGCCCGGGCCCTGCATCTGTAATTGTCAGTTCCATGGGTTTAAATATTCTTGGTTCGGGTTCACAGGTTTTACCCCAAACGTCAGTAAATATAACCTTGTCGCTGTCAATCACCTCGTTGCTGAAAAAATCATCAGTCAGTGAGTCAATGCTCGGATCAAGCCCGGGGCCTGAAATGGTATGGCGAAATATTTCCACTCCTTTTCTTTGTACTACAATAGTATAACGCAGGAGATGAACCCTTGGAATCTGCATATCATGACAGCTCCAATAAGCGCTTAACCTGCTCTCGCTCCTTAACATTACCTTACTGATATTACCACCAAAACTTCCTCCGAATTGAAGTGATTGCAGGCCGTATGGCTTTACGGCATAAGTTTCCTGCCTGAGTGTTCTAAATCCTTTCGCTGATTTTTGTTTAACAATAATGGTCGCTTTCCCTTCATGAAAGGGCCTTATCTCATACAGGCAATCAGACTTTTTTTCAACTTTACCATTATCTGTACTTACAAAAAGCTTTGAGCAATCAACTTCAGATGCAACAATAGTTAAGGGGTTGTTTACACAGGTAAAAAGCACACTTGTTCTATACAACTCAATAGCCACTAACTGCGATCTGGCAGTTAGTGATAGCACAAACAGAAGCATTATAGAAAGGAGTGTTTTCAATATCCCAGAATAGCTATAGTAAATATAGTATTTCTTCTCCTTTGAAAATAATTCCGGTTATACCCGTGTATAAAATTGATAGACTAATGCCAATGAGTTTGTTGTCTCATGAATAGATTGAACGGCCGGTATTCCAGATATGAAGTTAGCATCACTTAGTTATTTTACAAGCTTGTTTAGGCAGACTTTGCATGATGTTCCAAATGATAAGGTACGAAGGCAATAAAAGTTCCGTTCTGTAGTGGATCAATATTATTGATTTGTTCTTTTAATTTTCCGGGTTGAGGTATATTTTCACCCATTTCCACCAGTTCTTCAATATAAAGTTCAATAGCCTCCTGCATATGCCCTCTTGTTTGCTCTACAGTTTTGCCAACAGTAATGCAACCAGATAAATCAGGACTATACGCTGAATAACCTATTTTAGTTGGTTCTATAATAATTAAATACTGTTGTGTATTCATAGAATAAAGTTACAAAAATTCGGAGGTTTATTTTAGCAGGTTATTATAACAATGATCTCCTGAATTATATTCGACTTATTCCTCCTTATCAGTAATTAAAAACTCAGCTGGCTGTAAATGCCGTTCAATACCATCTGGCATCATTGCAGTTATTCCTGAAAAAAGCAATTTATCTCCGGGGTTGAGTGATTCGATTGCCTTGCCAACATCAGGATCATCATTAAATTTTACACCCGATGACGCATTATGAATTGTGCGCATCAAAAGCAATTGATTGTCTCTTATAATCTGAATAGTAAAACCAGTAATCTTGGCATGCGCGCATACACCATAAGATTCCGTCCATGTTGCAATTGGACAAACCTGAACTCGTGCAATGGAGCAATATAATTTGCCTCCTGTTCGCCTATTCAATTCAAGCACCGGATCAGGAAATTTTTTAACCCTAAAACGGGTAACTCCGATCCTTTTCAAACCTTTAGATGTTTTCTTACAAATTTCTATTTCCGCAAACCCAATACTATCTGGAACAATAATAAAATGTCCATTTTCGCCTGTTACTTTACCATTATTGGTTCTCAAAGTTATTTCAGATTGCTTGCAATCGTAAGTGGCAACTGTTAGTGGATTCTGGAATCCTTTCAAAAGCAAATTTATATTATCAGCTGAAACCGCCGATCCTTGCTGGCAATAGCTTTGTTGTACAAACAAACAAAGAAATATTATGCTTATTATACGTTTCATTTTTCAACTATTAGCTTTAGTAAATATACTTTATCTATTTGGATATTATTAAACGCATAGAAGCCCCTTTAGGGGTTTGGGGTTAAAAATCCGTAATTTTACACCCTAAATACTGATTGATGCAATTATCCGGGTTATACGAGCGGGCGATGAATTTTGAATTTCTGAGCGCTGAGGAAGGTATTTTCCTTTTTGAACATGCACCGCTTACCGAGCTGATGTTTGTGGCAAATGAACTGCGCAAAATTCAGGTGCCGCATGGCAAAGTAACCTGGATCATCGACCGCAACATGAATACCACCAATGTATGCGTGGCCAACTGCAAGTTCTGCAACTTTTACCGCATACCCGGTCATGCAGAATCTTACATTACCGATATCGAAACCTATAAGCGCAAAATAGATGAAACCTTTAAGTATGGCGGCGAACAACTGCTGCTGCAGGGCGGTCATCACCCCGAACTGGGCCTTGCCTACTATGTTGATCTTTTTAAAACACTGAAACAACTTTACCCTAATCTTAAGCTCCATGCCCTGGGCCCGCCGGAAATAGCCCACATCACCAAGCTCGAAAAAAGTAATCATCATGATGTATTGAAAGCGCTGATAGAAGCTGGTCTCGACAGCCTTCCGGGTGCCGGCGCCGAGATACTCAACGACAGGGTGCGTAAACTGGTAAGCAATGGCAAGTGCAGCGCGCAGGAATGGCTCGATATTATGCACGAAGCCCATCTGCAGGGGCTTACCACCAGCGCTACCATGATGTTCGGTCATGTGGAGACACTGGAGGAACGCTTTGAGCATTTTGTAAAGATCCGCGAGGTGCAGGCACAAAAACCAGAAGGCGCCAAAGGCTTCCTTGCGTTCATACCCTGGACCTTTCAGGATGTGGATACATTGCTGTTGAAAATACGCGGCACCAAAAACCTGACCACCGCTGAAGAATACATACGTATGATAGCCCTTAGCCGCATCATGCTGCCCAATGTGAAAAACATTCAGGCATCTTGGCTCACTGTAGGCAAGCAGGTTGCTCAGATCTGCCTCAATGCCGGCGCCAACGATTTCGGGTCGATTATGATAGAGGAGAATGTGGTAAGCGCTGCAGGAGCCCCACACCGCTTCACCGCACAGAGCATCCAGCAATCCATTCGCGAAGCCGGTTTTGAGCCCCAGCTCCGCAACCAGCAATATGAATTCCGTAAAATGCCAGAGGTGATGGAGGAGCAGGTGATTACTTACTAAACCCCAAACCCCTGAAGGGGCTTCGCCGGAGAACATATTTTCAGCAGTAGTCGTTAATTAAACACTTTGCCTTGTTAATAAAAAAAGATCAGAACTTTTTTAGTCCTGATCTCAAATAATATTGCTCAATTTATATCCTAAACTCTACCCCTTATCAAAGCCAAATCCATGACTCCCCTTTAGGGGGCGGGGGTGTTTGATGGTCCTAAACGCCCACCATCAGTGGCATCAGCAGCATCAGCACATCTTCATTTTCCACTTTATCAATTGAGCGGAAGATACCTGCGCGTGTAGGTGTACTCAGTTCCACCACCACTTCGTTGCCATCTATATTGTTTACCATTTCCACCATCAGCTTGGCGTTGAAGGCTATTTTCATATCCTCTCCACTGTACTGACAGCTCAGCATTTCCTTTCCTTCATAACTGAAGTCGATATCCTGTGCGCTTATCTGCAGGGAGTTTCCGTTAATGTCCAGAACAACCTGGTTGGTAGTCTTGTTGGCGAATATACTTACGCGTTTCAGGGCGCTTACAAAATCACCTCGGTTGATGGTGAGCTTGTAAGGGTTATCTACCGGTATCACAGCTTTATAATCAGGGAAACGGGCATCTATAAGGCGGCAGCTGAGGCTCAGGTGCGGACCAGTTACAAACAGGTGGCTGCCGTTGTAAGCAAGCTGGAGTTGTGTTTCATCGGCCGAGAGTGTGGAGCGCAACTGCTGCAATGGTTTCTTTGGTACCACGAAGCCATCTTTGGCAGGGCAGTTCACATCATTGCGGCGAAACTGTACCAGCCGATGGGCATCGGTTGAAACAAGTGTAATACTATCTACTTCCAGCTCAAAGAAAACACCGGTCATTGCAGGCCTCAGTGTATCGGCGCTCACTGCAAAAATGGTTTTATTGATACACTCCAGTAAACCAATGGACGACATGGTAAACTGTGTAGTATCGCCTGGGGCCGGCTCTTTGGGGAAGTCATCGGCCTTTTCACCACCTATGCGGTACTTACCCACATCACTGGCCATCTCAATAGAGAGGTCGTGCTCATTGATAATAAATGTTATTGGCTGCTCCGGCAGGTTTTTAAGATATTCAGTCAGTATTTTTGAAGGAATACAGATCCGGCCATCTCCCTCTGCATCGTTTACCTCCATTTGCACCCGCATCATGGTCTCCAGGTCGGTTGCAGTAAGGGTAAGCGTGTTGCCACGTAATTCAAACAAAAAATCTTCCAGCACTGAAAGGACAGTGTTGGCACTGATCACGCCACTGATCTGTTGCAGATTTTTGAGCAGGGATGTTGATGTAACTATGAAACGCATTTCTCTTGTTGGTTTTTAACCCGCCTACCGGCAGGCAGACAAAGATATTTTAAATAAAGCCAAAATTAAAAGCCCGTGAATTAAAACGGTAAAATGTGGATAAATAAGGCTGGAGGGTGAATTGAGATAGTAAAAAATCAAAACTGGCCAATTGCTATTTTCATTTGGAATTGCCTGGTTATATGCCAAAACAAAAAATCATATCAATCAATCTGATCCTTGCCAGGCTTACGGGTTAAGGCCAGAATCAGAGATATAACCGCCAGCACCAATAAAATATGCTTTACATTATTTTCATGTGGCCAGGCAAAAACTACTAATCCCCAGCCCATTATGAGCATAATTGCAATAAAAAAAAGTAGATTCCTGAGTATCATAGCTATTTGGCAGTAAATATAAGAAATCCAATGAAAAAAGCTACTGATATTAACTTATAGAGCTATTTTCATTTGAGCCGAATAAACTTCTTCAGGAATTGCCTCGCCACATTCCAACCTGGCTTCAATGTGCAATTTTAAATTTCCCCTTCGGTTTCGAAATAGTTCTCCCCATTGATTTTGCTCTATCTATCCACTTCTGCATTATTATCTGTGCTTTGTCCAATGCTCCATTTTGTGTAACACCGTCTGCCATACAGCCAGGTAATTCCGGGACTTCAGCAATAAACGATTTATCCTCATCACTCCAGAAAATAATCACCTGATGTTTTGTCTGAACCTTTTTATATTAACTTTTTCAGCTCATCAAAAGTGATTTGAGCATCATCCAATATTTGCCTTATGGTGCCGGGTGGCAAATCTTTTTTACCGTGGACAGGCACTGTAACGCGGAGATAATTTTCTTTAATAAAAATAGCATGGCTACCTGTTTGCCTGTCCAATCTAAAGCCCAATTTCTTAAGTGCTTTTATAATTTGCTTCGCATTAACTACAGGCTGTCTTGGACTCATACAGCAATTTTTAGTTGCGAAGAATAAACATCCTCAGGAATCGGTTCTCCATTATCTATTCTTGATTCAATATGTAATTTAATAGCATCCTGAATCATTAATAATGCTTCGTCTAAAGTTTCACCATACGTATAGCATCCTTGTAGAGCTGGACAGACTGCTATGAAATTCCCATCCTCGTCTTTTTCTATAAAAACAGTCAGATTATATATTTTCATAAAAATCTTTTATTAAAGTTACAACAAACTTTTCACTTTCTCTATCACCGCCTGTAGTCCCCCCACATCCTGTCCGCCCGCTGTGGCCATGGTCTTTTGTCCGCCGCCGCCGCCTTTTATCAATGGTGCTACATGCTCTTTTATGATCTTACCGGCATCAAGGCCACGGGCTGCATTTACCTTTTCATCTACACCTACTGCCACAAATGGCTTGCCATCTATATTAGCGCACAGCACTATCACATGATCATGAAGGTGTGTTTTCAGGTCTAGGCACAGTTTTTTCAATGCATCGGCAGTGCTTACTGTTACCATCTGCCCAATGAAACTGATTTCATTGATGATCTCATCTTTTGTGAGCAGTTCATTCCTGATGCCTACCAGTTGCCGGGCTTCAAGGTTTTCAACATGCTTCTCCAGCTGGCTTCTTTCTTCCTGCAGTTTTTCTATGGCTTTCAGCGGGTCTTTTGCATTCTTCAATTGTGCTGAAATTGAAGCTATCAGCTGCAACTGTTCATTTATAAAATCCTCAGCAGCCTTGCCGCTCACAGCTTCCATTCTCCTTACCCCTGCAGCCACAGCGCCCTCGCTGGTAATTTTGATATAACCCAATTGCCCGGTAGCCCCAACATGTGTACCACCGCAAAGTTCTATGGAGTAGTTAGCATCCATAATCACCACCCGCACTTCATTGCCATACTTTTCACCAAACAATGCCATTGCTCCCAGTGCCACCGCTTCGTCTTTAAGCATGGTTTTAATAATCACTGGCACATTCTCCCTTATTTTTTCATTCACTATAGCTTCTATCCTTGTTATTTCCTCATCAGTTACTTTTGCAAAATGCGAGAAGTCGAAGCGCAGATGCTCTTCATTTACCAGCGAACCCTTCTGCGCAACATGGGTACCCAATACCTGCCGCAGTGCTGCATGAAGCAAATGTGTGGCACTATGGTGTACCGCAGTATGTATCCGTTTCTCAGCATTCACCTTTGCATGAACCGGTGCATAAACATTTTCCGGCAACACCTCTGCAAAATGAATAGTCAATCCATCTTCTTTTTTGGTATCCACTATCTTCACAATCTCATTCGGGAAAATCAGTTCACCCGTATCGCCCACCTGTCCGCCGCTTTCGGCATAGAATGGTGTAGTATCCAGTACCAGTTGATAATACTCTTTTCCTTTTGAGGTCACTCTCCTGTATTTGAGAATGGAAGCCTCTGCCTCCAGCATATCATAGCCTACAAAATTTGTGGCATTGATTTCTTTCACTATCACCCAGTCGTCAGTATCCAGCGAGGTTGCTGCACGACTGCGGGTTTTCTGTTGCAGCATTTCTGCTTGAAAAGCAGGTTCATCCACATGCAGTCCGTTCTCCCCACCTATCAACCTGGTCAGGTCTATCGGGAAACCAAAAGTATCGTATAATTCAAAAGCGGCTTTACCGTTAATAACTGTTGTATTCTGGCGCTTGGTCTCAGTAATGATCTCATCAATCTTCCTTAGCCCTTTTTCAAGAGTCCGCAAAAATGCTTCTTCCTCTTCCTTAACCACCCTGCTAACCAGGTCTATCTGCTGATGCAATTCAGAAAACACATGTTCAAATTGCTTAGCCAATACCGGCATCAACCTGTATAGCAATGGTTGCTTATGATCAAGGTAGGAATAGTAATACCGCACAGCCCTTCTCAATATTCTGCGTATTACATAGCCTGCACCTGTATTGGATGGCAACTGTCCATCAGCTATAGTAAAACCTATTGCACGTATATGATCACTTAATACACGGAATGCTACATCTTTCTTAGAATCAGTATTGGTATACTGGCGGTGGGTCATATGCTCAATGGCAGTTATGGTGCCGGTAAACAGGTCGGTATCATAGTTGCTCTGCTTACCTTGCAACACTCTTACTAAACGCTCCAGCCCCATTCCGGTATCCACATGCTTTGCAGGAAGGGGTACGAGACTGCCATCCTTTTGCCGGTTGAACTGCATGAACACATTGTTCCATATTTCTATCACCTGCGGATGGTCGGCATTCACCAGTGTTTTACCATCCACTTGTTTTTTCTCCTCCTCACTCCTGCAGTCTACATGTATCTCAGAGCATGGGCCGCATGGGCCGGTATCGCCCATCTCCCAAAAGTTATCTTTCTTATTGCCCAGCAGTATCCGGTCTTCTGCAATATGCTGTTTCCAGAAATTGTAGGCTTCTTCATCCTTTGGCAGATTCTCTGCCGGATCTCCCTGGAAAACGGTTACATAGAGTTTGTCTTTCGGAATTCCATACACTTCAGTAAGCAGTTCCCAGCTCCATGCAATTGCTTCCTCTTTGAAATAATCACCAAAGCTCCAGTTACCCAGCATCTCAAACATGGTATGGTGGTAAGTATCTACACCCACCTCTTCCAGGTCATTATGCTTGCCACTTACGCGCAGGCATTTCTGTGTATCAGCTATACGGGTATTTGATGGCACTGCATTGCCCAGGAAAAAGTCCTTAAACTGGTTCATACCCGCATTGGTAAACAACAGGGTAGGGTCGTTCTTTATCACAATAGGGGCAGAGGGAACAATAGAATGTCCCTTACTCCTGAAAAAATCTAAAAACTGCTGGCGTATCTCGTTTCCGGTAAGCATTGTAGAATAAATAAGGTTGCAAAAGTAAGTTAAAAGTCAAAAGGGTGTAAGCGCGTGGTTTGCGGATATTTAAAATAAAACTGACTATGCAATAGCGTTTCTTCATTTTGAACTGTAAACACTTCCATAACAAGTTCCAACAGAAGTATCAAGAATGAATACTGTTATATTTAGTTTTATCTTTGCATGATGGATAAAAAAGACCATTAAAATTACTGACAAAATACTTACGGAAGAATACCTCAACAAAATAGACCTGATAAAACAATGTTTAAGAAAGAACTTGCAATAAAATACACCGCAGATTTCCTCAATGCCTGTAAAGCTTTGCCTATCAAAATAGATAAGGCTATTCTTTTTGGTTCTGTCCTTACCGGGATGGCCAATGAAGACTCTGATATAGACCTTGCATTGTTCTCCGCAAATTTCACGGACAACACCCTTCAAAACCTTGATCTCATTGCAATGGCCAACATCCGTTTTCCTGATCTTGACATACACACCTATCCAACAATAGCTTTCGCTGGTAGAGGCATGTTATTGGACGAGATAAAAAGAACAAGACTGGAGATTCAGTTATGATTGCTATAAAAATGTACTGCGACTACCCGACAACATTTAGGTAATGTTAAACTGCTGGCGTATCTCGTTTCCGGTAAGCATAGTATAATTATATTGTAATTAGGGGGCAAAACAAAGTTAAAAGTCAAAAGGGGATAGCCAAAAATTTGGAAAACTGGTCCTCTGATACCAGTTATCGCCCTGTTCGCCGATTTCCAGCCCCCATCTCACCGATTTTTGCTGTTTGGTTAACTACAATTCCCTTTTTTTTGTGCTGTAATCTTATTTTAAATGCCACAAATACAACCAGCGCAAAAAATTGGTAAAATTTACCAGAATCCCATACCCACCAGCCAGAAGCTGGAAGGCAGCGTTCTTAAATTACTCTGGCAAACATTTACTTCTAAAAATGAGCGGACACCTGTTCAGCCACTAGGCCCTTTTCATACCGATGCCAGTATTTACAATACACCCCCTGCTTCAGGCCTGCGCATTACCTGGATGGGGCATTCTTCCTTGCTCATAGAAATAGATGGCAAACGTATCCTTACTGATCCGGTGTGGGGTCCCCGGGCTTCATTCGCTTCCTTTGCCGGACCAAAAAGGTTTTTCCCTGCACCTCTTGCTTTGGCACATTTGCCGGTATTAGATGCCATTATCCTTTCCCACGACCATTACGACCACCTTGATTACCCCACTATAAAACAACTTGCCTCAGGTAATGTTCCCATTGTTTGTTCCCTGGGTGTAGGACCGATAATTGAAAAATGGGGTGTGAGTAAAAGTCGAATTACCGAAATGGATTGGGGTAATACTACACCTATTGACAACCTGACCCTTACAGCTACTCCAGCCCGCCACTTTTCAGGCAGGGGTCTGCACAACCGGAATCAAACCCTTTGGTCGTCATGGGTTATTAAGGGCAGTAGTCACAATATATTCTTTGGTGCCGATTCAGGCTGGTTCCCGGGTTTTAAAGACATTGGCGATGCATATGGCCCATTCGACCTTACAATGCTCGAAATAGGCGCTTATGGCGATGGCTGGCCCAATATTCATATGGGCCCCGATCACGCCACCAATGCCCACCTGGCACTGCGTGGCACGGTTATGATGCCCATACACTGGGGCACATTCAACCTGGCCTTGCATCCCTGGCGCGAACCGGTTGAGCGTTTCTTAAAATTTGCTGAACAAAAAAAGATAACCGGGTTTCTTCCCAGGCCCGGACTACCAACCGAAGTTGTTGGTAGTCATAATTCAGAATGGTGGGTTTAGTAATATCTCCGGAGGTGAGGTGTGCCATACTTTGAAGGTGTGGCACACCTATGGTGCACAATATATTTTATGTAGCTTGCACCTGTTTTTACAGCAATGCATAATCACGACCACGATCATAGTAGCGACCACGGCCATTCTCATGGCCACGACCATGGCGGCCACCATCATCACCATACAGTTACCGCTGCCGATGTTGCCAACAAGGCTTTCATCTTTGGTATCATTCTAAATGGCGCCTATGTAGTTATCCAGGTTATCGCTGGTTTCATTACTCATTCCATGGCATTGCTTTCAGATGCCGGGCATAACCTCAGCGATGTTGCCAGCCTTGCGCTCTCTTTGCTTGCCTTCCGTCTGGCAAAAGCAAAACCAACCGGTGCTTATACCTACGGCTATAAGAAAACAACTATTCTGGCAGCGCTTACCAATGCAGTTGTTCTCCTTATCACTATTGGTATGCTTGGGTATGAATCAGTCAACCGGCTGTTACACCCTCAACCTGTAGAAGGGGGCACGGTAGCAATTGTTGCAGGTATCGGTATTGCAATAAATCTTGCCTCTGCTTTCCTTTTCTTCCGCAATAAAGACCATGATCTTAATACCAGGGGTGCTTATCTGCACCTGCTCACAGATGCTATGGTTTCGCTTGGCGTGGTTGTCTCAGGACTCATCATCCGTTTCACCAACTGGTTCTGGCTTGATGGTGCTGTAAGTATCATTGTACTTATTGTAATATTGATTGGTACCTGGTCTTTGCTCAGGCAAAGCCTTCGCCTTTCTATGGATGCAGTACCTGAAGGGGTGAATGTGGAAACAATTGAAAAAGTGATCATTACGATTGATGGAGTAGATGATTTACACCATACGCATATATGGGCTATGAGTACAACCGAGAATGCGCTCACAACCCATTTGGTGCTTAATGAACAGCTGAGTTTTGATGAAAAACTAAAACTCGTCCATAAAATCAAGCACGAGCTGTTCCACAACAATATACACCACTCCACCATTGAGCTGGAATCAGCAGCTATGCCATGTAAGGATGAAACGTGTTAACGAGAGTTTGATAACTAGGTAAGCTTTTTGATGCTTGCTATATTTGGTTCGATGGCAATCCCGAAGGGATTATATGTTTATAGTAATCGAACCAGATTTTATGCCGATGCTGAAGGCATCACATGTATCGATGGCTCAATAGATAATTGGCACCATTAATGGAAAATCAAATTATTCTGCTCCAGTCTCCCGTATTGTTAAACTCAATAAAGTTGTCTCACACATTTGGGTCCTGGTACAAATAATGCAAAAAAAGCCCCGCATTACTGCAGGGCCTGAATATTATTAAAGTTCTTGTTTATTATGGGGCAACAGCAAATGAGATATTGCACTTATCACCTTCATCTATCCTGATCAGTTTAAGAAAATTGGCGTCCACCATAGGAATGTTGTAAACTGCTGTCATTTTCGATTTATCTCTCTTAAGGGTAAGGACTACATTACCTACATCATCGGTAGTAATAGCGTATTTCCCGGTTTCGTTGGGGCTCTCACTCAGATCTCTGTGGAATTCTTTGTATGTTCCGTAATTGATATTGTTTATATTACCCGGTGTAAGTCTCAATGTCATTGAGTAATGGATATAATGGGTTTCAGCGCCTATTTTATCCGGGCATTTTGTAGCTACAAAATACCAGGTTTTATCCATCAGATCATACCTGTTTATGGGTTCGGTATTACTGGGCGGCCTGTTTTCCGCTCCTATTACCTGTGCAAATGTGCATGTTGGTAACGCCAATAGGCAAACTAATAGAATCTTATTGAACATATTTCTCAGCATAAAAATAATTTCTTCGGTGGTAAAAGTAATAATTCCTTTGATTAATTTTAATTACAGCATTGCAAAATAATCAATAATATTTATTCCTGAAAACTTTCAGCAAAAATGAAGCAACTATTTTATACTAATGCAGCTCTTTTTATGTAAAAAGCCCCGTAAATCCGGGGCTTTTTGGCAATCATCTTAAAACGATATAAAAATCAGATTACTCTAACATTAGCAGCGTTCAAACCTTTTTTACCATTCTGTACATCAAATGTAACCTTATCGTGCTCGCGGATTTCATCCAGCAGGCCTGATACGTGTACAAAGATGTCTTGTCCGCCGTTTGACGGAGAAATGAAACCAAATCCTTTAGTTTCATTGAAAAATTTTACTGTTCCTTCTTGCATTGTTTTGTAAATAAATTGATTAAGAAAGCACAAAGATACAATAAATATTTGATAATCCTGAATAAGTTTGTTAAGGAAACAATATTATTTCCAGAGTAGTAAATCTTGTTACTCTTCCGAATGTAATGTTTCAACTTTGGAGCCAAAGAAATTAAGAAACAAAACTATAAACGCTACCATTATTATAGCCTGGGTGCAAACCAATATTTTACCCATTGAGGAAACAGGGTGTATATCTCCGTATCCTATCGTAGTTGATGTAACTATACTGAAGTAAACAAAATCGACTATGCTGTGGGCCTTTTCATCCAGTAAATGCAATCCGCCATAAACCACCGCAAAACTGAATGCAATCTCAAGGTAATTAAAGAACAGCATCAGAATGTTGCGCCGGTAAGAGCGTGGTTTTACAAACATATCAGACACAAAAATCAATGACGCAACATATACCACCGATTCGGTCAGTAGGTAGGAAGAAATAAACACAGTAGCCAGATGCCTGTATAATCCTGAATAAAGAAAAAATAAGGGCAGCATCGTTTTGAAAAACACATAGAACTCAATGGCTACATTCCTTTTGATAACTCCGTATCTTCCGAAAATTTGCCTGTAATGGATACCCGGAAAAATGGGCTGTATACCAACCAACACAAGTCGCAGTATTTTTTCAAACCCGATATCCTTATGAGTTTTATTATTCCAGATCTTCACCAGGTTGCTCCGGTATGCGAGGTAGGCTGAAACCTTTTGCCGGGTATTATACTCCGGCTTACCGAATAACAGTTTGTAAAGGATTTTCTTCATACCGCTTATATCGCAAGTAATTTACGAAAATCTCATCAATTAATGGAATTCTGGCTTTGTGTGAAAAACCTTTTTATGAAAAAGAAGTACTGCTGTTGACTATCTTTTTTCAAAAAGCAGGTGCTTATTGTTTCCTTCAGCGCCATTAATGTTCAGTATATATGTTCCGGGAACAAGTATTGTTACTCCGACAAACTGATCACCTTGCTCAAGGCTGCCTTCCAGTAATTTTCTGCCGTTAAGGTCAGTCACAAAATAGTTGTTGTAGCAATCAAGATTGTCAACAAATATCCTGTCGTTTGCAGGATTAGGATAAATACTGCTCTCCGGTTGGATATTGCCCGCTTTTACCTGGGTAGTATTGAAATTTATATCACTGACAAACAATGATGCAGGTATTGGATCAGTTGTTTCACACGAAATAAATACACGGTTATCAGACAACCAGCATACACCTTCGGTCTGCCATTCCAGTCCGTTGCCAATCTCAATTCTCCTTTTGTTGCCCGAAAAGAACATGTCGCCCTGATAGTTGCTCAAATACCAGAGAAAAGAGTTGCTATGGCCGCTGAAATACCCTATCAATACTATTTCATGGGTATGGGCATTATAGTCTGCACCGGTAATCAATCCGTTCACATTGTAACTTGTATATGGGTCCAGTGCATAAGTTCCCGGTGTTTTGGGCATTTTATAAACCCTGGTTTTCAGGTCACCTCTGTCTTTAGTAAAGATATACAATGAGTCTTTTATCGATATCAGCGCTTCGCAGTCATAATTATTTGTACCGCCTGATCCAAATACAGTCTGATCAGTATATCTGAAACTAATTGCCTGTGCATTTACATGAACCGTCGCTGCGCTGCCTATATCCGTTTTTGCTATCTTCAGCACTTTCAGGTCAGTCCGGTCGCTGCTGTTGTTGCCATGGTCACCTATGTAAATGTAGTTGCTGTCGGCGGTAATATCTTCCCAGTCCACATTGGGGTAGTTATCAATTACTACTGTCTGCAGGGTATGTCCGTCTGTAGTATCAATACTGTATATTTCAGCGGGGTTTCCACTGTCGTTATGAGTCCATAGTTTGCCATCAGTTAATACCAGACCAGACGATTCTGTGATTATCGGATTCATTGCGCCCCTCAGCACTGGCGACTTATGGGTTACCGGGTAAGTGCAGGATCCGTCATTGATCGTTGCTCCCGGATTGAAATTAGTTGCGGCAGGGTCAGTGCATCCGCTCTGGGCAAAAGAACTTTGAATTCCCTGAAAAGCAATAAACAGAACAATTGATTTAATAAAATTCATAATTTTGAATTAGCGTGCAAAGGTATCAGCTATATCAAAAATGCAATATGAATTAAACATTATCTAATTGTTACGCCAGCATTATCTCACAATGTGATATCGCTGCAACTCAAGCACCCTGTGAACTGATGTTGTGGGGTGGTCAAAAACAAGTTTAATAATTCCTGCATTCTGGTTGACGTAGAAACAGTCATTATATACCATGCTTGTGTCCCTGCCGGTTAGTGGCTTATGAGCCGACCGTGCAGCATTGCCATATGCCTGGCCATTGAGCGAAACTTCTGGTATAATATCCGTTACTGCGCCACTGTCAAGGCCAGGTACACAGCCCGAACCATTCTGTGCCGGACTTACTGCCAGTGGCCATGTAAACAGGTTGAATCCTACGTTCGATTCCACCTTATCATTATTATTGGTAAACCCGATATTGAAATCCTTCTCCCTCATACTGAAAAACCAATGTTCCGAATCTGATGCATTACCATCCGATACAGTCAAACTAATGCTCAGCAATTCTATTTTGGGCTCATTTGGCTCTAGTAGGCAGCCGCCCGCAAGGTAAAAGGTTTGTTGGTTGGCCGTTACATAGGCACTGTCAATGGCACCGGTCAGCGAATCTTTATAGATCCAGTAACTACCTGGTTTGTAATCGAAAGCTGTCTTCAATCCGGCATCGACCGAATAAATGGTTGTTCCGGTTTTTTTACAAGCCTGTAACACTATCATTAGCGCAACAAGAGAAATGATTGCATATTTCATAGAGAATTAATTTTTAGAATGAATAAACGCCTTTTTATACAAAATATTGTGTGACAAATTTAAGAATAATATTTTATTAACCCTTGGTTGCATTTACTACACCTTTCAGAATATCATTGCATATCTCATCCAGCTTTTCATCTTTATAGATCCGTTCTATCTGTTCTTTAACCTTTATATCGCCGAGCTCAAGCATTATTGCAGGAGCTGTATTATGGTTCAAAACGTAGATTCCTTTTATATCATCCCATTGGTGCAGTAATAATAATCCTTTCAAGGGCAAAATTGCCAATAATACCTTACTACTCAATTTAGAACTTGGCCCTTCATGGTCGGGCCCATGAAGGCTTGCAGAAGAAATTCCTATAAAAAAATCACCTTTTTTCGCCATTGTTGGCTGACTGTCATCTAAATGAACTGAGATGAAAAAGTCTGGCTTCAATTTATTTGAAATAGCTACACGGTCCACCAACGACAGATCTTCATCTTTATCCCTTGTCAATTGAGCTTCGATATTGTATCCGGGAGCCAATTCCTTCATCCGGTTAACTATCCTCAGTGTGATATCTTTTTCCTTAAATCCATTATAAGCAGCCCCGATATCAGCACCACCGTGCCCGGCATCCAGAAGCAAAACAATTTTCTTATCAGCCGGATTTAGTGCCGGATTCGCAATTTTGCGAGTGGAAAATGAAAATAGAATTACAACTCCTGCCATTAATGGCAATACCGCAATTCTCCTGAGTGTGTTGTGCTTTGGTTTAATTGTTGTTTGTAGCATAGTCAATCGTCTTTTTATGGGTGAAGAAAAAAATTGGTGTTCCGGTACTAAATAGCTGCCACTGTTATGCGCCTGTAGCAGCATTCGGGCAAAGGCTTCTGTATCATTTTCTTTGATGGTTGCTCCATCAGCAATAAATTCATGAATCATCATCAGCTCTTTCTGAATAAACCAGTAAAATGGGTTCATCCAGAAAATACAGGTAAGCGCCTGGCACGCCAGTTTATCATAGGTGTGCTTCTGCCTGATATGGGTCAGCTCATGCTGGTATATCAATTGCCCGTTCTCCGAGTCCAACAGAATAGAATCGTTCCAGAACAAATAATTGAGAAATGAAAACGGGGCTTTGGGATGATTCGTTAGTATTAATTTTATCCCATCAACTTCTGAAATTTTTTGTCTGCTGGCTAATCTGAAGATCCACATTATCCTTACCAATAAAACAGCCAGCAGCACTATACTGATTATAACTGAAATGCACTCAATAACAGTATACCAATTGATTGCCGGAGCCAATACCTTAGCTGCAACAATGGGTTCTTCAGCGCTAGTGCTACTTATAGCCTGTATCAGATAATTGGCCGGTGATGCAAATGTTGGATGCGCCTGCTGCATGGTAAAGAAGTTAAAGTGAAGCAAAGGAACCGTTAGGCTTATTACCAACGCAAACAGCAGAAAAAAACGGTTGTACTGATGCAGCCTTTTATTCCTTAGCCCAATGCAATACCATGTGGTAAGCAGCCCACTTATCAATATAATTTTAAAGAGAAATAGTATCATGCTATCCATAAAACAGTTTTTAGATTTTTACATCCCCCTCTCCTTTGGAGGATCGGGGTGAGGCCTTCAATTGCTTCAATAATAATTCAAGGTCCTTCACTGAAAGTTTCTTTTCATCAACAAGGAAAGAAACCACATTGCTGAATGATCCCTCAAAGTATCCTTTAGCCACATTGGTCAATGTCCTTTTTGAATATTCTTCCTTCGTGAGTAATGGATGGTATCTGTGTATCCTGCCTACATTTTCTATACTCACAAATTCCTTGTCCACAAGTGTCTTCAGTATTGTGGCCACTGTGTTCTTGTGTGGTTGCGGCTCAGGCATATTTTCAACCACTTCCATCAGCAATCCGTTGCCCAGTTTCCAGAGCACTTTCATCACTGTTTCTTCTGCACGCGTTAATGTTTTCATTCTAAAACTATCTTTGTAGTTCAAATGTAAAACTATTTTTTTAGTTTAAGCAAATTTTCTCAGAGAAAATTTTATTTAATCATCTTTACCTGTCTCCGGCAATACAAGTGTAGATTATTGTACCAGCTGTCTATTTTATTTATGAACATAGCGACAATTACACAATTCCAAACAATTCCTTTCCCGGTATACACAGTGATGAGAGAGGAATTCCGTATTTTTAGCTCATGTCCGTCAACACCCAGCCAACTGACCAGATAGACCCGGGAAATACTATTTTTACTAAAGCTGTCGCATTGGTAAAAGAAACTACTCAAAACCTGTTTCTTACTGGTAAGGCCGGCACTGGTAAAACTACTTTCCTCAAATACATAAAGAACAATGTTGCTAAACAATGTGCCATTGTTGCGCCTACTGGTGTTGCTGCTATAAATGCCGGAGGCGAAACCATACATTCCTTCCTGCAGTTGCCTTTCGGGCCTTTTGTGCCTGGGTCTGCAGGTGGCTATGGCAGGCAGGGAGAGGCCACTCAGGACAAGCACTCTGTACTGGCCAATCTACGCCTCAGAGAAACAAAGATAAAACTGCTGCGCAAGCTCGAACTGCTGATTATAGACGAAGTAAGCATGGTGCGTTGCGACCTGCTCGATAGTATGGACCTTGTGCTGCGCCATGTGCGCAAAAGCAGGGAACCCTTTGGTGGCCTGCAGATGGTCTTCATCGGCGACCTGTTCCAATTGCCTCCTGTAGCTAAAGATGAAGATTGGGAAATTCTCAGAAACTATTACAACAGCCCCTACTTTTTCGATTCGGTTGTGCTAAGGCAGAACCCTCCGTTGTATATAGAACTCCGGAAAATTTACAGGCAGAAAGAACAATCGTTTATTGATATTCTCAACCGCATCAGAACCGGCCTTGTTGAGTACCAGGATATACAACAGCTCAACAACCTTTATAATCCCGAGACTCAGAAAGATGGTGGCTACATTATACTATGCACACACAACCGAATTGCAGATAACATCAACCAGGAAGAGTTGAATAAATTGCCTTCACCAGCTCACAGTTTCAAGGGTACAATAACCAATGAATTCAATCCGAAAAATCTGCCCACTGATGAAGTGCTAATCGTTAAAAAGGGAGCCCAGGTAATGTTCGTTAAAAACGATCTGCAAACGCCAAGACGGTATTACAATGGTAAGATTGCTTTGGTAGATAAAATAGACCCCGAAGGAATATGGATCAGTTTCCCAGAAGATAACAATAAGGAAAAATTGTTGCTGGAACTGGAAACCTGGAAAAATATGCGGTATACTCTCAATCAGCAAAAGGGCGAAATTGAAGAAGAAGAAAGCGGCAGTTTTACCCAATACCCTATAAGGCTTGCATGGGCCATAACAGTGCATAAAAGCCAGGGGCTTACATTACAGAAGGCTGTGGTTGATTTGAGTCAGTCTTTTGCCCCGGGGCAGGTGTATGTAGCCCTTAGCCGTTGCACAACGATGGATGGCCTTGTATTGCGCAGTAAACTGAATATTGAGAACGTTATTGTCGATAACCGCATCATTGATTATGCACAATCAGAAAAAGAAGAAGACGAGCTCGACAACATACTGGATAAAGGAAGGCGCGAAGCCGCAGCCTCAAGGCTTTGCAGGATATTTTCATTTACTGAACTTCTGGAATTCATTTCAACAATGCCTCAGGTAATTATGAAATGGAAAACTGGCCCTAAAGAAAAACATCAGGAACTTCATACCAAAATACAAAGTGCCATATCAAAGGCTGATGTCCATGCAAAGGGTTTTCATAAGGAGATAAAACACTTAACTTATGAGGCCGAATTTGTGAAACTATATGAGCGTAAAAAAGCCGCATCCAATTATTTTTCTGAGCAGGTATTATTGCCGCTCATCTCTGCCACAGATGCACACATCACGTCTCTGGGCACTCTCACAAAAACAGTAAAACAAGTACGTGCATGGAAAGAAATGAAAGATTACCTGGCACAAAAAAACAAAGACATTCTGAATGCCTAACCATGATAAACACGTGATGCAATAATCCGGCCGTTTCTTATTTCCAGTACTTCAGCTACAAGCATATCAGGCTCATTTTCCACTCGCCTGATGTACTCCATAAAAACCCTGTGATCATTCTCGGTAAGTGATGTTGGTGTATAATGCAGTGTGGGAAGCCTTTTAAATGCATCTGTCCACCATTTTCGCAATGCTTCCTTACCAATGATCATACCATTAGTCTCTGGTTCACGAATCTTTAATTTAGGGCTGTAATGCCGGGCATCATCATGATACAATCTCAGCAATCCTTCAATGTCCCTGGTATTAAATACTTCAAACCATTCTGCTGCGATAAACTTATTTTCCTGCTGTGGTGTCATAATAATGATCAGATCAAGCTGCTGCTATAAATTGATTTGTTGCAAAGATACAACATTCACTATCCAGATTAATTAAGCTTAAATGGAGCAATCAGAAGGAATTCAGGAATTGCTACCTTAATTTTTCTTTTGTCAAAAAGGTCAATTACCTGGTAGGTTCCATACATTTTCCCAATATCACTATGCAGATTTACGGCCGATGAATATTGGTATTTGTCTCCTGATTCTATAACCGGTTGCTCTCCTACTACTCCTTCTCCTTCTACCTCCCGGTGTGTTCCATTACTGTCCAGTATATGCCAATGCCTGCTGAGTAATTTTACCGGATGGGCCGAAAGATTCTCTATTGTGATACGGTACGCAAACAGGTATTCCGAACTCAATGGGTTGGAATGACCCGACTGGTAGAAGGTTTCTACTATGATATTTACACCCTCTGTTACCTGTTGTACCATAATAAAACGGATTGGTTATGTAAAGTTAGGTAAATATTCATTTATCTGTATTGTTTTTTACCAGGCTGTCAATTATATCCAAAACCATATCTCTTTCATATCCTTTCTGAACAAGGTACCGGTACACCTTATTGCTCTTAATATATTGGTTGTGTTCGCTTTTTAGTTCTGTTATTTTTTTATGTGTCAACTTTTCCAGCATTTTTCCATAATCTTCCGGATCTATTTCCTCCAGTCCTTTTTTGATGCAATATGCCGAAATTTGCCTGAATTTAAGCTGTTGTTTTATCTTTTCCCTTCCCCAATGGCTGATCCTGAATTTGCCGCCTGCATATGCTTTTGCAAATCTTTCTTCATTCAGCACGCCATACTCAATCAATCTGCTGATGTGTTCTTCTGCTTCTTCTTGTCTGCATCCCAGTTCAAAAAGCTTATTCTTTACCTCCTTGTGGCAACGCTCCTGGTATTGACAATAGTGCAGAATGGCAGGACCAATTCCTGTCTCCTTGATCAGTTTTCCGTCATTATCAAGGTGTTGTACCCTTTCCATATCTTCAACTATTAGCTAAGCCAATCCAACAGCTTTTACTCCAGCACTATTTACCCACAGATCATCTGCCCATAAATACCATTAGTATCTGAACATCACTTGGGTTTACTCCGCTTATACGACTGGCCTGCCCCAGTGTACGTGGTTTTATTTTACTCAGTTTCTGGCGGGCCTCGGTAGATATAGCTGATAGCTTGTCGTAATTAAAGGTTTCAGGTATCATCAAATCCTCCAGTCCAGCCATTTTTGTTACCAAATCACGCTCTTTTTCAATGTAAATATCATATTTAACCTGAATTTCCACCTGCTCAAGGATCAATGGATCTGTCTCCCCTATTAGTTCATCGAGAGCTGGTATCTGAACCATCATTTCTTTAAGCCCTATACCTGGCCTGAGCAATAACTTACCAGCCCTTATTTTTTCATTAAGTGCCGGAGAATCATTTTGTTCCAGTAATGCCTTTGACATTTCCCTGTCTACCGAAAAATCAGCAAGAATCTGTTTGATTTTTACTACCTTCTGTTCTTTTTCCCTCATTAGCTGCAATCTTTCATCTGATGCCAGACCAATCTGATAACCTAAACCGGTCAACCGAAGGTCTGCATTATCCTGCCGTAGTAGCGTCCGGTATTCTGCTCGGCTTGTAAACATCCTGTATGGCTCATCAGTACCCTTATTTATCAGGTCATCTATCAGTACACCTATATAAGCATCACTCCTTTTCAAAACAAGAGGTTCTTTCTCTTGCGTTTGCAGGCTGGCATTAATTCCTGCCATAAGTCCCTGACATGCCGCCTCCTCATACCCTGTTGTTCCGTTTATTTGCCCGGCAAAGTAAAGATTCCGTATTAGCTTTGTCTCTAGTGTGAATTTCAACTGTGTTGGTGGGAAATAATCATACTCAATAGCATATCCTGGTCGAAAAAACTTACAGTTTTCAAACCCAGGTACCATCCGTAATGCCTTAAATTGTACATCTTCAGGCAAAGAAGTACTGAAACCGTTCACATAAATCTCCACAGTATTCCATCCTTCTGGCTCCACAAAAAGCTGATGGCGGTCCCGCTCCGCAAACCGGTTTATTTTATCCTCTATACTGGGGCAATACCTTGGACCGCTGCCTTTTATACGGCCTTGGTACATTGGCGACTGATCAAAGCCTGTTTTTAGTATATCATGTACTTCAGGGCTGGTATAGGTTATCCAGCAACATCTTTGTTCCTGTGGTGTTATTTTCTTTACAGGTAAATAAGAGAATCCAACCACCTCTTCATCACCATTCTGAATCTCCATCTTACTATAATCCAGACTACGACCGTCTACTCTTGGCGGAGTGCCCGTTTTAAGCCTTGCCGAATCAAATCCCAGATCTACCAGTTGCTCCGTAATCCCTGTTGCGCCTTTTTCACCAATTCTACCACCGCCAAACTTCTTCTCACCAATATGAATTACACCATTCAGAAAGGTTCCGTTGGTTAATACTACACTTTTAGATCTGATTTCTTGCCCCATACTGGTTACAACACCGCCAATTGTTCCACGTGAAACAATCAATCCCACTACCATATCCTGCCAAAAATCAATATTCTTTGTTCCTTCCAGCATCTCACGCCATGCCGATGCAAATAACATACGGTCATTTTGGCTGCGCGGACTCCACATACCCGGCCCTTTCGATTTATTGAGCATTCTGAACTGAATAGTACTGGCATCACTTACAATTCCACTGTAACCACCTAATGCATCAATCTCCCTCACAATCTGGCCTTTTGCAATACCACCCATAGCTGGGTTGCAGCTCATCTGTGCAATGGTCTGCATATTCATTGTAATCAACAAAACTTTCGAACCCATATTTGCAGCAGCAGCAGCAGCTTCACAGCCTGCATGACCAGCGCCTACCACAATAACATCGTAATCAGGAAACATGGATACAAAGATACAAAGGATGTAGAAGATAAAAGACAGGCGCATCTACAAATAGCATCTATACCCTGATATAAAAATGTTCCACGTGGAACACAAGTAAAAAACAGAAAAACAGCAATAGCCTATTCCATAGAAAACCAATTTCAACGAAACAAATATCCAATTGATTCTTTAGAATTCACATCATAATCCATCTCCAATAATATGGTAGATTTCTTGATCCCCCATGTCCACAATAAATTGAGAAACCTGTGAGAATAGTACCACAACCTTGTACTGCACATTCCTTGATTCAAAGAATAATCGATTAACTCCTCTTCCTAATAAGAATCAACAATTCAAGCATAACTACGGGCCTAAATCTATCATTTGCACGGCGCATATAGGTCTTCCAAGCAAATACTACAATACCGGTATATTAAGTCCATATGGTTTAGTCCTATTTTAACCTCAGAGCACAATAATAAAGTAATGAACAACTATAAAAAACAGGCCTCCACCTGCTCAATAAAAACTACAATATATTAGTGTATGTTGCTAGTAGCAAAGTTGGTACCAGACTCAGCCACTGAAAATAAATTACATCCTTACAACTCACTATGTGATACCTTTAAACTTCTATAACAATTCTCTGAAGCAGATCATCATGCTAATACAAACTTACTTACGGCATATCGCCACTTTAAACTGTTGCTATAACTTTGCTAGTGAGTAACCTTATATTTCCTTGTCATATCACCAAACTATACTAACACTAAAGGAAATCTAAAGGTCTTCAATATTTATAGTCTCTGTTTTCACCATTATTAATGAGATAAAAACTCTTAACCGACCGGCAATGCTATCCTAAAAACACCTGAAACCGTGAGTAAAAAAACAGGAGCACCATTAAAATTTCAACAATTTTTAGTACCCATATAAATGGTAAAAACCTTTTCTACAATACTGACTTTATACTATCAGATTTTACACCCACAACTGCATACACAGGTAAAAAACCAAAATCAACATTGTCCAATGTGAGTTTCTATATACAGCAATTGCTTAAATTAATCACATTGAAAAGAATGTACCAACCCAATAGAACAGATACGGTTTGACAAAAAATACTGAGATTGCAAAAAGTAATAAAAGGATAAAAACTGGAGCTATTACAATAACCTTTTCAATATTAGTACGCCACAGACGATATTTTGAAACAACAGCATTTGCCAACAATTCCAGGTATTCCAAAGAGAATCTATCTGTTCTAAACAAAAAAATATAAAAAATGAAAAGATCGGTTCATAATGCATTAATTGTGTTTCCAATCAAATAATTCAATTCTCCATACACTAACTTATGCATGTTATATTGCTGCTGCCTTGCTAGTAAACGCAATTATCAAAACAACAATAAATATACCAATTATATTAAATATTTTTTATTTGTTGTTAGTGCTTACGTGTATTGCATTTAGTCAGAGCAAAAAAATAGGCTATCCATAAGGATAGCCTATTGAATATTATTCTAGAGAAAATTATCTAACAACAACAAATTTCTTAAACATCTCTTTACCATTTGATACTACAACCAAATAATAAGAACCATTAGGCAGTTTTGAAGTTGAATAAGAATAATTATCACTCATCAATACACTAGTGTGCTTCTCGCTGGTTACTACCTGTGCAGATGAATTAAGTATTGTGTAACTAACAACTCCAGCAGGATTGCTGAATGACAAAGATGCATTAATAACATCAGATGTCGGATTTGGGAAAATACTAAAGCTCGCGATAGCATTATTTACATTGTGAACTCCAACATGGCTATGGCTGGTATCAGGTACATAGTTAGTTGTTGTAAATGCTACAGCAGGAATCATACCTTTCTGACTGCTGAATATAACCGAGTCAACACTGGATAAAAAGGTTGTACCACCAAAAGCACATGGGGTCATCCCATAACCTGGATAAGAAACAATAGGACCAGAACTTCCACCAGCTGGTTCGCCACCTGGCCACATTGTAGCAGAATATTCCATTGTACCATATTTCCATGCACCAACTGTTCTTGGATAAGTATTATTGTTTCCATCAAGTCCTAAAAACCAGCCATTAGCCAGATCAGGAGCTACATAATACCAGCTGTTTGAATCAACATGAATTTGCCTGGCAACACCGGTAGAATCACCGAATTGAGCAGAAAAATAGCCTCCTGAAGTATCAGCAGGATTTGCATCACCAGCAGGGAAAGTTTTTGTAGCAACACCCACAAGTTCCAGCTCATCTGTCTGTACATAATGATCAAGTGAATCATCAGGATGAGCGCCATCTACCCATTTAAACAAATAAACTGAGACATCTGTAATTGAAGAAATGATATGTCCGGTATCAGTATTAGATGCCATTGAAAATTGAACTGAATCAAAACTACCACCACCCTTAGCAATATAATACATTGGACCCCACAGGTAACGGTCAGCGTTAGGAGGAGTAGTTCCCATCGTTGGCGCTTCATATAACGATGCAATTACATGATGTTTTGCAAAATCATATCTGCCTTTTGAATACAGACTATCAGTAAGATAAAACGTAGTACTTAAAGAATCATCACCACCATATTGATCAGGTGTAGCTGTCTTAATAGAATATCTGGTAGTAATACGCCCATCTCCAGAAGTAATACCTGTCAGATTAAACTGCGGACCATAAAATGCCCAAATTGAATCCGAAGCAGGAAAGGAAGTAAGTTTGGTAGAATCAGAATGAATTACTAATGGACTACCGCTAACTGGATAAAATGTAGTTGTTGAATAAAGTGTTGTAATACCAGGATCAGCTGTACCGAAATTAGCTATATATGCACCGTTGATACCTTTATAAGGCACAGGGTTCATTCCTGCTGTCAATTGGCTGTAAGGTATAGCGTAATTATGCCACATACTAAAACCCTGATTAATCAATCCAACATCTGTTGTATTGCCTAATCCCCACAATGAAATAGTCATACGCGCAGTATCACCTGCTATACCATCATGATATTTGGCATCAATAGCATCACCATCAGCCTTGGTAATCATAAATACCGGACAACCGGTGAATGCAGTGCTGGCAGACATACCAATAACACCGTTCGACTGATTATTTACAATAACTACAGCAATTGCACCTGCAGCAAAACACCTTGCAGCCTTATCACTGAAATATACACCACCACCTCTGTAACAGAAAGCAATTTTTCCAGTCATACTTCCAGCTGGCAATCCTGCAGTTACCAAGCTATCACCGGCTGCTGGCATAACAATTTGTTTATTAACCAATGGAGAAGTAACCGGAGCTCCCCATGACGATGAACCTGAATAAGCATAGCTGTATTGCTTATCACCAGCCACACTTAATGGGCTTAATACTTCAAAACGCACACCTACATAATCCTGGTACCAGTTGCTTGTTGTGGTTCCGGGAAAATGATATGGATGAAATGTCTGCGCACTAACAATTCCTGCACCACAAACCAGAAGTGCAAGCAAAGAATTTCTGAACAAATAGAATTGCTTCATAAAATAATATTTATTTTTTGGTTGCTAAATTAAGGATATATCTCCAAATAAAAAAAATAACCTTATAGTTGTGTTACACAAATATAAATTCTATATCTCTAAATTATATTCAATTCTTTGCTTAAAGTCAGCATTCGGTCAATTGGTATCTTAGCAGCCAACCGCAATCCCTCATTCAATAATATCTCTGGATTTTCATTTCTTAAACATAAATACAGTTTCTCCAATGTATTCAGCTTCATGTGTGGACAATCATTACATGCACATGCATTATCAGGTGGAGCAGCAATCAATGTTTTCTCTGGTGCGCTTTGTTGCATCTTATGCAGTATACCTGATTCAGTAGCAACTATGAAAATCTGACTTGGATTTTTAGAAATAAAATGAAGTAGCTGAGTAGTTGAACCGATAAAGTCAGCAATATTTAATACTGATTCTTCGCATTCCGGATGTGCTATCACTTTCGAATCTGGATATCTCTCCTTTAACTTTATAATCTTACTTACTGAGAAAATCTCATGAACCATACATGCCCCGTTCCATAATACCATATTCCTGCCCGATACTCTATTAATATAGCCTCCAAGATTTTTATCAGGAGCAAATATAATTTTCTGTTCTTGTGGTAAACTTTCAACTATTGCTCTTGCATTTGAAGATGTGCATATAATATCACTCAAAGCTTTAATAGCTGCCGAACAATTAACATAGGATATTACCAGGTGGCCAGAATGTTTATCAATAAACCGTTTGAATAAATCCGGTGGGCAACTATCGCTCAGTGAACATCCGGCTTTTAGATCCGGCAGTAGAACTTTCTTGCCAGGATTCAAAATCTTTGCAGTTTCAGCCATAAAATGCACGCCTGCAAATACAATAATATCTGCATCTGTAGCCTCTGCTTTCTGTGCTAAACCTAAGCTGTCACCTACATAATCAGCAATATCCTGTATATCAGGCTCCTGATAATAATGTGCCAGAATAATCGCATTCTTTTCCTTTTTAAGTTTATTTATCTCTGAAAATAGATCCATCACCGGATCAATATAATTTTCTTTGACGATAACTTCATTTATATTTTTCATACCACAAAGTTAACTGATAATATCAAAAACCTTTTTTCCAGACCCGGTTTTCACACTAATTCACATTCCTAATAAATACTTTTAAAATTTCAAAAAAATCTAACCACTACTATTACGGTTGTGAAATTGGGGAATAAAAAAAGTTATCCCTATAGGATTTATGGACCTACCAATATTATCCACAGGTTAAGGCAATGTTACCCACACATGAAAACCAGCGCTACAAGCTAATCCACATTGCAAATGTGGATTGTGGATTAAATACGCTGTTGGTAAATAGTAGCAACTGTATAAAGTAGTAAGCTGTGGAAAAAAATAAAAAGTGTGGCATAACTCTGCCTGATAAATAATGAGAAAATAGTTACTCCTGAAATACCTGATTTTTTACAGAACTTTTCCACATAAAAAATAGAGTTTTCAGGTGCCAATAAACTTCATCAAATAAGATACGCTGATTTTATTTAATACAAATCAGCTGGCAGAATTATTCAACGGGCAATTGCTCCGGTTTAATAAAATGCTTAAATCAGACATTAAGATTTATATTTGTCACGAATATTTATCCTCGGAAACACACTACCATAATATGATACAACGCAAACAATCTGTTTACCTGTTCCTGGCAGCTTTACTGAATGCTGGTGTATTTTATTTTAACCTTTATCAATATCACTTGATCGATTCCGGTCCGATTGTTCCATTGAGAGTAAATGATCATTTCCCTTCATTGCTGATTGCATTGCTCATCACGTTGATTCCTTTAATTACTATATTTCTTTTCAACAACAGGAAAAGACAGATCAGCTTATCTTTTCTGAGCCTTCTGGGAATAATAGCCTTTATAGCTTTAATGCTCTGGCGTGTGAATGGATTAAGTAAATTGGTACCTCCACCTCACGATGGCAGCTATTGGATAGGAGCTGTATTACCGGTTATTTCACTGGTATTTGTTTTCCTTGCAATACTTGGTATACGTAAAGATGACAAGTTGGTGAAGTCAGTTGACCGCCTTAGATAGTATGATGAATCTTATCTTCTCCTGAATGGTTTGTTTTCATCTATATCCACATCATGTTTTCTGGCCGAATAGCCAGCCTTGTGGGAAAGCCGGAAGGTAAAACCAATCATAATACCTATATTACTGAAAGGCTGGGAATACGTCGGTAATTTCGCATAATTAGTATCCACCGACACATTCTTACTGTATGTTACTTTGTGTGGGCCGCCTATTGAATCAAGGGGATAAGTCACTCCATCTTCAGTGAAACTTTTAAGTACTGATTCTTTAATGAATAAGGATAACGACAGCATACTTATCTCACCCCAAAGGTTCATCCGGTCGTTCATTTTATATTGTAAACCTGCTGCAGCATTAAATCCTAAAGAAAAGCTGTTTGAAATCTGGTAGGTAAGGTCCACATTTGTTGGAAGACTTGGTATATAATAATTATTCTCCTCGGTTATTTTGGTAATTACAGGTATTGCAAGCCCGATCCTGGTATACACATTAACAGATGACGATCCGCCTGATTGCAGTACAATAGAAGGTTCTAAAATAATTGAGTTATTGGCGCGCTGTACATAGCTCCCATTGGCATTATATCCGCTGAAAGTAATATTATTGTCAGCAAAAGTATATGTGGTGGTGCTAAGCCCGAATGCAGCATCCAGCTGGGCAGCAATATGCTCAGTAAACTGGTAGCCAAATCCTGAAGTGCTTTGTGTTCCTGAAGTAAATGAAGCGCTTTTAATATTGTAGGTTTGAAGATAGGTTGTATTGGTTCTGGAGCCGCTATATGGTATCGCATTTCCGTCAATTGTCTGTCCCGCTTGAGGCAAAGCATATCCAAGGCCAATTCTGAAATAAAATCCCTGGGCGAGTGAGCAATAGGTAATACCTGTAAGTGCAAGGGCTACTATTATTATCTTTTTCATTGGTAATTTTTTTAACAAAGATAGGTTTCTTAAAAAGAACAAGGTAACACCCAATTAAACCGGAGAGTTAGCCAGTATCACCCAAAACAATAAAACATTTTAAACCGATTGTAATAAACAGATGTGCCACACTTCAAAAGTGTGGCACATTTAGCTACTTAAAAAACTATACTAAGACCAATGACCTATCACCGGTCTCTTATCACCTATCTCTTATCACCTATCACTTCTTCATCTGCGCCTCAATCTCCTCAACAGTAATCGGTATATTTT
Organism: uncultured Bacteroidota bacterium; assembly: GCA_903904855.1. GTDB lineage: Bacteria > Bacteroidota > Bacteroidia > Chitinophagales > Chitinophagaceae > Nemorincola. The sequence continues at coordinate 74,753 of CAIVEH010000039.1, forward strand.
TAAACAGGTCAGTATTTCCTTTTTTAGTGATCCAGATATTGTTCTCGATACGTATTCCCATTTGTTCTTCCTCAATGTATATGCCAGGCTCTATCGTAAACAGCATACCTTCTTTTATTACATCCATATAGTTGCCCACGTCATGTACCACAAGCCCGAGGAAGTGAGTAACGCCATGATAAAAATATTTCTTGAAGGCAGGATTATCAGGGTCCTGGTTCTTGATATCATTCTTCGAAATCAGCCCTATTTTCAATAACTGCTTTTCCATTTCTTCATTTATGCTCTTTACATAGTCCTGGAAATGTAGGCCGGGCTTCAGAATCTTTTTGCCATGGTTGTGCACATCAAGGCAGGCATTATATACCTCTTTTTGGCGTTTGGTAAATTTCCCGTTCACAGGTACAGTCCGGGTAAGGTCAGCATTGTAATTACCATACTCAGCGCCGAAATCCATCAGTATCAGCTCGCCATCCTTGCACACCTGGTTGTTCTCTTCATAATGTAATGTTCTTGCACGGTCTCCCGATGCGATAATACAACCATATGCATGGCCTGTGGCCCTGTTACGCAGAAACTCATGGGTCAGTTCGGCTTCAATCTCATATTCCATGACGCCGGGCTTGATGAATTTCAACACCCTGTCCAGCGCCTTGGCAGTAATGTCTACTGCTACCTTGGTTACTTCAATTTCCTCTGCTGTTTTTACACAGCGCAATTCCTTCATGATCCGTGCGGCACGATCATAATGATGGATCGGGTATTTCTTCATCACATCCTGCACAAAAAGCAGGTCAGTACGGGGCAGTTCAGTATCCAGGCGGTTGTGTTCATTGGTGTTGAGGTACACGGTATCAGCGCTGTTCATCATCACCTGCAGCATAGTATCAAAACCATCCAGCCATTGCACATTCTTTATCCCCGATATAGCACTAGCCTCATCCTTACGCAGTTTATGCCCCACCCATTTTTCCAGCAGTTCATTGGGCTTAAGCAGCACCAGCACTTCACGCATATTTTTATCCGGGTTATCCGGGTACAGCACCACAATGGTTTTCTCCTGTACTACACCGCTCAGCCACATTACATCCGCATCGGGCTTATAACCATAGGTGCCATCACCGCCTTTCGGAAATACCGGACTGCATGGGAAAATGGCTAATGAATTGGGCTTCATTTTTTCAACAAACCGCGCCCTGTTCTGTTCGTATAATTTTGAGGAAATTGGTAAATATTTCATTTTGTAAAAGAAAATTTGCGATTGTGAAGGTAATGCAAGTTAAGATTGAGGATACTGATAATAGTATCCCTGCCAGGAAAAAACTTTCAAAATAATTTGGTTTATTTTATAAACTAGTTTATATTTATGCTATGTTTATAAAAAACCACTAAAACACACAAAATGGAAAACAACGAAAAACAACATTTGGAACTGATCACAGAGATGATCAATATCGCCCGTAAAGAGTATAGCGATGACAGCTTCATTTTTCTGTTATGGGGATGGAGTGTATGCCTGGCCAGCCTCGGAGAATATGCATTGCTGAAACTTGGAACGGAATATCACTCGCTTGTATGGCTTATCCTGATACCGGTCGTAATTATCCAGATTGTATATTTTGCCCGTCAAAAAAAACAGGAAAGAGTAAAGACCCATATGGACAAGGTAATCAGCTATGTGTGGATTTCGGTAGGCATATCAATGGGTGTGGTGTTGTCGTCTGGCCCGGTAATGCAGTTGAGTACCTATCCTGTTCTTATCCTGTTATATGGTATAGGCACATTTATATCTGGCGGAATTTTGAATTTAAAATCCATGAAAATCGGAGCTATCTGTTGCTGGGTATTAGCCCTTGTGGCAATACGTGTTTCGTTTGAGTACCAGCAATTGATCTTATCTTTGTCATTGATATTATCCTATATTATTCCCGGCCACCTTTTAAAAAACCGCTACAGACAAAATGTTTAAAGAGCTCGACCCCGTATTGCACTCACAGCTAAGGTTGGCGATAGTGTCTTTGCTGATTTCACTTGAGGAGGCCGAGTTTACTTTTCTGAAAGAAAAAATAAATGCCACTTCAGGCAACCTGAGTGTGCAACTGGATAAACTTAAGACTGAGGGATACATTGAGATAAATAAAACATTCAGAAATAATTATCCACTAACAGTGTGTAAGATTACTAAAAAAGGAATCAGTGCCTTTGAAAAATATGTGGATACACTGAAGACATATCTTAATCCAGGCGGTAATAAATAAAAATCAAAGCGGCAAGGAAAGAAAAATAGATTCACCGCCCCTTTTTACCAATTCACCGCCTCACCATCCCAATTAGCCGAAATAAATTTGCCTGAACTACAGGCAGCATATACTTTTGCGGCATATTCAAAAAACATCCATGATTAAAAGAATACAACCATTTTTGCAACTCACCTTACTGCTTTTGATAGCGGCATTAAGTTCTAATGCCCAATACAAAATTAGTGGCACGGTTGTTGATAATAAAGACAAACCTATAAAAGGTGCAAGTGTATACCTCGATAATACCCTTGATGGCGCCACTACCGACAGCCTGGGTGTATTTCATTTTACCACTACCGAAAAAGGAAACCAGAGCATAGTTGCATCCGAAATAGGCCATGAAACCGCCGGACTGCCAATAGTAATAATGGGAGATATGAGCGGCATAGTGTTGCACCTGAAAAAAAATGCGGTCCACGACCTTGATGCAGTTGTGATTACTGCCGGCTCTTTTGAAGCAACAAACGATAAAAACAAAACTGTCCTGAAACCGCTCGATATCGTTACTACTGCTGGCGCCAATGCCGATGTTGTTAAAGCAATAGAAATGCTGCCTGGAACACAAAAGACTGGAGCCGATAATGGCATGTTTGTAAGAGGCGGAGATGCCAGCGAAGCGGCAATACTCGTTGATGAAATGGTAGTTCAAAATGCATTTTTCAGCGGCCCTCCCGGAATGACAACCCGTAGCCGTTTCGGCGCATTCAATTATCAGGGTGTTTCATTCAGCAGCGGTGGCTATAGTGCCCGGTATGGGCAGGCGCTCTCCGGTGTTTTGGAACTGAATACTACCGATCTCGCAGATAAAAGCACAGTTAACATGGGAGTTAACATGGCTGGTATTTACGCATCTGGAACAAAAAGATGGAAAAACAGCAGCCTTGATTTTGGTGGTGGGTATAACAACACTACCCCATTCTTTGGCATAGCCAAAACAAACGTCGACTTTTACGATGTTCCTCAGGGAGGCAGCGCAAATCTCCGATATGCCTGGAAACCCAATAAAGACGGTATTCTTAAAGTAAGTGTAAATGGCAGCTTTAGCAGCAGCGGTATAAGAATACCTAATCCCTTCGAAGGAATTACAAACATCCTTATCAACCCGACTAACGACACCGATAGTAAACTGAATTATGAAACCCACGACCAGTATTATTACACAAATGCATCTTACAGGCAAATGTTTAAACACAAATACAGCCTCTACACCGCAGCCTCTTACAGTCTCGACAAAACAGATAATAAATTCGGCTACGCCCCTATAAAGGAACAGGACCACAGAATACAGTACAGGCTGGAGGGTAAAGATTTTATTTCCAGCAGGGTAACTCTTATGGCTGGCGGTGATGTGCAGAGTTATGGCATTTCAAAACAATTCAGTACCTATCCTGTTCAGGAGTTTATAGAAACAATTGTTTCAGGATATTCAGAGCTGGAATGGACTCCTGTAAACAGGTTGGCTCTTAAGCCCGGTGTCCGCTATGAACACAGTACATTGCTGAACAAAGATGATATTGCCCCACGCTTATCAATGGCCATAAAAACCAGCGATCATAGCCAGGCTTCATTGGCCGGTGGCATGTTTTACCAGGATGCTGATAACAATTACCTGATAGCCGGATTAAAGCCGGGTATGCAGGTGGCCACTCATTACATTGCCAACTGGCAGTACAGCAAAGATGACCGTATCCTGCGCCTGGAAGGCTATTACAAAAATTATGCCGACCTGGTAAAGGAAACAAACACAACTTACGATCCCAATAGCTACCATATTATTACCTACGCCACTAAACTGGAAAACAGTGGCCATGGTTATGCCCAGGGTTTGGAACTTTTTTACAGAGATAAAAAGACCTTTAAAAATGTGGACTACTGGATAACATACAGCTATATCGATACACGACGTATTTATGGCAACTATCCTGCTGGCACCTATGCTACACCAACATTTATTGCCAACCATAACCTTAACCTTGTCGGTAAATATTTTGTAGAAAAATGGCAGACAAGCCTCAGTGCAACATACAGTTTTGCCAGCGGCCGGCCATACTATAATCCATTCAATACCTCCTTCCTGGCCGACAGGACACCAGATTATAACAACCTGGCCCTCTCTGCTGCATACCTTCATACATTCGGCAAGTGGTTTACGGTATTTTATATAAGCTTAGATAATGTAACCAACAACCACAATATCTTTGGTTACCGATATTTATATGATTCAAACGGCAACCCGACAAACAATAAAAATCCGATAGTGCCTGCCCTGTATCGTTCTGTATTTTTCGGTGTAAATATGTCACTCACACAATTCAGTAAAGACGAACTTTAGATCATAATTAACCTGATTTCAAAAAACAAATTAATTCAACCACACATAAACAACAAAAATGAAAAAGATCATTTTAATGACTGCAATGGCGCTCGCAGTGCTGAATACACAGGCACAGGATTTCAAAGCGCCACTCGAGAAAACCTTCCTGGCATTTGATACCACCATGGACATGACTGTTAAGGTAGAACAGAGCAACAAGCTCTCGCTCATAGCTAAGAAATGGAGTAACGACTGGATTACCCATTATTATCTGTCCTTCAGCAAAGCTATTCTCTCCTACATGGAAAAAGATGCAACCAAGCGCGATGCATACCTCGATGAAGCCGAAAAGGAAAAAGAGGAAGCTGTAAGCATACTCACAAAAGAGAACGACGAAACTTTTGTTTTGGGAGCTATGATCGCCAATGCCCGTATGGCTGTCGACCCTATGAACCGCTGGCAGAAATATGGCCAGTTATTCACCCAGGGCCTTGAAAGCGCAAAAGACTTAAATCCCAATAACCCACGCATGTATTATCTGCAGGGAACCAGTAAATTTTATACACCTAAGGCATATGGAGGCGGCAAAAAAGCAGCTCAGCCTTACTTTGAAAAGGCCGAAGGTCTTTTTGCAAAAGAAACAGGAGGTGATATCACCATACCTTACTGGGGCAAGGACAAGAACGCTTATTTTCTAGGTCAGTGTAAGATTGAAGATAAGGAAACCGATAATCATTGATTGGTTATTCCAAAGAATTTTTAAGCAATAAGGTTCATTTATTTCTCCTTCAGATGCAAAAATTATAATACTAAATTTGCAGGATGAACAAATACCTTATTGCTTTTTTACTACTCATAGCATCCACCCGATGCCAGGCCCAGAATATCGGTGGTATTGGCGCTCAGTTAATTCTGGATACTACCGGCGGGTGGACTATGCCCCGCATTTTTTCACTTATTCCTGGTAGCCCGGCTTATGATAGCCTCAGGGCTACCGACTATATCATGAAAGTTAACGACTTCGATTGCCGCGATAAAACAATCGAAGATATCGTGTCTCATATCAGGGGCGAAGCCGGAACAATGGTTACAGTTGTTACCGCAAATACAAAAGAAGGGCAGGCCCCCCGTATTCATGAGCTGAAACGAGTGGGTATGAACATTCCCCAGCCCGCCGACCCCAAAGACGCTTTTTTTGCTAATTGCGATAACGCAGTCAAATCTTTGAAGAAAACCGGTGCCACAATCATAAAAACATTCAACTCAGATTGCGGCAATTACTTTTTCAACTTTGATGGCTCCAATGGCAAATTTCATATTCGTATTATTGCAATGACCGACCCTGCCGATAAAAGCGGTTCAGGATTCCAGATATCCGCCAGGGTTTTTGATAACGATCACGAATCTGATGCTACCGACCTTGGATCTCTTGATTCTAAAAATGCAGTTAGCGGCGCCGCCCAAACCGAAGGTTCAGTTTCTTTCACAAAAGATTGCGTCGGCACAATAGCCATTAGCGTTCACGATGACAATAAAAAATGCCATGCAATGTATGTCATGGTTTACAAATAATTTATCAAACTAATACCATAGCCCACGGTTGAAACCGTAGGTAGGTATGAAAAATTAGGTATCCAACTGTTTCAACGGTTTATTATGGTTGTAGAAATTATTTAATCGTAAATTTATACTGCAATATATACCCAAAATCCCATACCAATCATTTGATTATATAAAAAGGCCTTTAAGGCCAGAATATATCAGCAAAGGGTGAAGCCTCTCCATAAAAATAGCAAAGAAAACACGCCATGTATGGGCGAAATACCTATCGCAATGTCCTTAACTAATTAATGGCATTGATTAATTACCTTTATCCCCACCACGTTTCCGCGTGCAAAAGAAAAAAATTCATTAAATACGGGTTACTTTTTTAATAAATCAGTATTAATAGTGCAAGGCTTTATAAATACCGAACATCAGCTTTTAGCCGCATTGGCCTCGGGCGACCGAAAGGTGGCCAGCCAGTTATACCAGCAAAATTATCCAATAGTTAAAGGATGGCTGGCTAAAAATGGCGGTTCTGAATCAGACGCAGCCGATCTGTTTCAGGAAGCAATGGTGGTATTGTTTGGCAAAGCGCAGGATTCCGATTTCAGGCTCACATGCTCAATAAGCACCTACCTGATGTCTATAAGCAAGCACCTCTGGTATAAAAGACTTGAGAAGCAAAGCCGGGATCCCGTATTTCTGAAGGAAGATATAGGAACCGATGAAGATGAGGGCGGAATAGGCTACGAAGATGATCTGAAAGTACACGAAGAGCGGGAGATACATTACGAAATGTTGAATGCCGCTTTGGAACAGGTTGGCGAACCATGTAGTTCTTTATTAAAAGCTTTTTACCATAAGGATAAAAGCATGCAGGAAATAACGGCATCATTCGGGTATACCAATTCGGATAATGCTAAAAACCAGAAATATAAGTGCCTCGCAAGGTTGCGTAAGCTCTTTTATGGCATGGCATCGTAGGGCCGATCCCATCTGTTCGCCCATGTCGCTGATTACTGGAAATGAAAATTAGTGAAAGTGAATTATTAATATCAAGATTTAATAAGTGATGTCTATAAACAATAATATCTGGGAATTTGCCGAAGCATTTGTGGCTGGCGCCCTCTCTGAATCCGATCTTAATGAGTTAAATAACCGTCTGGCATCAGATAAAGTATTTGCAGCAGAGTTTTATGAAAGTACAAATCTGCTTAAGTCGATGAATGCCAATGGGAAACAGATGCGTTTCCGCAGTCTGCTGAATGAAATCCATGACTCTGAAATAAAAAATACTAAAGTAAAAGCAGGAAGGCGCATAGAATTGCCTGCTCATTTCTGGCGCACCGCAGCAGTGGCTGCTGGTGTAGCATTACTCACATCTACTATCACTTTTACTATACTGAATCCATCCAGCAAGAAAACGGATTCTCAGTATGTTACTATCAGCCGCGAGGTAGCCGGATTAAAAGAATCTCAGAAGCAGCTGAACCAGAACCAGAAAAAACTCGAAACAGACATTAAGAAAATAAATCAGCCACCGGCTGCACATGTTCGTTTCACCGGTACTGGCTTTGCTCTGAACAATGATGGTTATTTTGTTACCAGCAATCACGTTGTGGAAGGTGCCGATTCTATATATATCCAGGACCGCAACGGAGATTATTTTAAAGCTACCAAACTGGCCTTTGATGCCGCATCCGATCTGGCTGTTCTGAAAATTGCAAAAAAGAACTTTCACTTTGGTAAAGGCGAAGTGCCATATACTTTTGCAAACGGTAAGTCTGGTTTAGGTACCAATATCTTTACACTAGGTTATCCCAAAAACGACCTCTTCTATAGTTCCGGTGTTATAAGTTCAAGCAATGGTTTCGACGGCAACGAACTGCAATATACACTCGAGTTGCCCGTAGGCCATGGCCAGAGCGGTTCACCGGTACTAGATGATAAGGGTAATGTAATAGGCATATTAACCGCAATAGGCGGCGATGCCGAAGCCAATACTTACGCTGTAAGTTCCAAAGCGCTCATTTCATTATTAAAAGATCAGCTTTCCGAACACACCATACATCTGAACAAAACCAATAAGCTCCGTAACCTCAACCGGGAGCAGCAAATCGAAAAGATGCAGGCATTCACATTCTCCGTGAAGGTTTATAAGAAATAAATTCAGTACTCCTTACCTCTCGCAGTATGGTGTGCGGTATTTTCGATGAAAAACGAGATGAAGTTGCAAATTTTGAAGTTGCAAATTCCCCCTTGCCGCGCGGGTTTTGTGGGTTTGCGAAGGGGGCAGGGGGATGTATTAAAATTATAATTATGGTAGTTTCAATCTGTGAACCTACTACTTAAAACACTTGATTTTATTCAATCGGGTAAGGCGTTCTGAAATCCAAAATCTCCCTTAAAATATCAGCATAGCCAATAATCATTGCTACATCAATTTGTACATAGATAATTTATGGCTTTGCGGTCTTTATTTTATGGGATGCTGATAGTAAGTATCGGAAATTGCGCCTCTGCGTCTTTGCGTGAGACCTTTATTGAACTGTTTTACCTGTCGCAACACCAATTCCCAATAACTAATTCCTAATTCCAAATAACCAATTCCATACCTTTGCACGCCTAAAGGAAAGTTTTGAGCATTTTCAAAAATATTTTACAGAAAAGAAATACCAACCCGCAAGGTGAGATGGGCTTTTTAGACCATGTCGAAGACCTGCGGTGGCACATCATCCGCAGCGCTGCAGCAATACTGGTTGCAGCCATTGCTGTTTTCTGTAAAGTAGAGGTGGTATTTGATAGGGTCATCATGGGTCCTGCTCATGGCGATTTCGTTTCCTACAAGTGGTTTTGCGCCTTGGGCCGGTTGGTACATTACGATTCTTTTTGCCTGGGTCAGGTCAACATGAAATTTCAGAATACTGCCGTTACCGGCCAGTTTATGATGAGCCTCTCCACTTCTCTATGGATCGGTTTTATCATTGCCTTCCCCTTTGTGCTTTGGGAGCTCTGGAAGTTTATCAGGCCCGCCCTCAGGCCATCTGAGATTAAAATGGCCAAAGGCATCGTTTTCTGGTGCTCCTTATTATTTTTTACAGGTGTCTTTTTTGCTTATTACATAGTTGCCCCCTATGCCATCAACTTCTTTGGCAATTACCAGTTGAGCCCCAGCATTCAAAACATTGTTACCCTCGACAATTACTTCGATATGATCAGCACCCTGGTGCTGGCCCTCGGCATAGTATTCGAGATGCCCATTCTGGTTCTGTTCCTTACCCGTATAGGTTTACTTACCCCCGCTTTGTTACGGAAACACCGCAAATTGGCATTCCTTATATTATTCATCCTTTCCGAAATCATTACACCCCCCGATCTTTTTAGTTGCCTGCTGGTTTTTATACCTTTGTATATATTATACGAGATTACAGTAGTATTGAGTACGCGTACTTATAACGAAAGATTAAAACGCCAGGCGCTAAAAGATAAAGAATAAGATATGAGCAACCTCACTTTCAATAAACAGTTACCCATCGCCATAGGCGGAGACCACGCAGGTTTTGAGTATAAAGAAGTAATAATAAAAGTATTGAAATCTGCAGGTTGGCTGGTTGATGATAAAGGCGCCTACAGCCTCGATAGTGTCGACTATCCCGACTTTGCACACCCAGTAGCTCTGATGGTCGAGCAGGGTAAAGCAGCAGCAGGTATCCTTATCTGTGGCAGTGGCAACGGCGTAGCTATGACCGCCAACAAACACCATGGCATCCGTGCCGCCCTCTGCTGGACCGAAGAACTGGCCTCCCTTGCCCGCCAGCACAACAATGCAAATATTCTCTGCATCCCCGCTCGTTTCGTATCATTGGATCTCGCCGAGAAAATGGTAACCACATTCCTCGAAACCCTTTTCGAAGGCGGCCGCCATGAGCGCAGGGTGGAGAAGATATAGCACTCATCCAAATCACTAACTTGGTTTAAAGAAACCGCCCTGAAATGGCATAATCTCTCACCAAGGGGTGAAGCCCAATGCCATAAACTTATAATAAACCGCTATCAATTTTGATAAAATAGCTTAATAGAAGGATGTCATGGTGAGTAAACAATTTGCTGCGCACAAGCTCTTTGAAAATGACATGGTTGAAAAAATGCACTCAACGAGGTCAGTACCGCTTTTTTCCGCCGTTGTTGGTGTTCCTCACCAACAACTTCGCGCAAGGCATCAAGGTACCAATGTTGACAATATATTCCGCCGCTGTTGGTGTTTCTCACCAACAGCCTCGCGCAGGACATCTCGCTCTTCCGCCGTTGTTGGTGTTCCTCACCAACAACTTCGCAAGGCATCAAAGCACCAATGTTGACAATATATTCATAGCTCTTACGAGCGTCTCTCCGCCGCTGTTGGTGTTCTTCACCAACAGCCTCGCGCAGGACATCTCGCTCTAATTGCCGCCTCCTGTGTTGCTGTTCATCACCAACAATCTCCTCCACGGAAAAATTGACACTTGCAAACTACCGAAATGAAATAATAAAAATTGGTAGCTATCTTTGGATGAACAGCTCCAAAATTGGCTTCTTCACGCACATATGACCTTACATTCATTACCGCCACTATACTTGAGTGGAAGCCAATTCTGACCAATGAGTGCTATAAAGATATCATCATCGACAGCCTTCGGTTCCTGGTCTCCCAACAACGCATCCAGCTCAATGCCTTCGTAATAATGAACAATCATCTGCACATTATCTGGCACATATTCCAGCCATTCACCAGAGAACAAGTTCAACGGAGCTTCCTCCGATACACTGCCCAAATGGTCATCCGCGAACTCCGCAACAATAACCCGGACCTGTTGAATGACTATTTTGTTGGAGCCGCAGACCGGAAACACCAGATTTGGGAGCGCAATCCTCTGTCGGTAGCTATATGGTCCGAAGAAGTGCTAAGGCAGAAGTTGGATTATATTCACAAAAATCCGGTTAAGGCAGGATACTGCCTTTATCCTGAGCAGTATAAATACAGCACTGCCGCTATTTATCTCGGTCTGCCTTCGGATTGGGATTTTGTGACTCCATGTTATTTATAGACCTGAACGAGATGTCCTGCGCGATCTTGTTGGTGAGGAACACCAACAAGGGCGGAATCACCACAAACACATATAATCCCACATTAATATCTTCAAAAACCCATTACAAAAACCCACAATTTGGACACTTGCAAAACCCTAAAGGTGTCAAGAACATATACACCTCTAAATATCAACCCTTTAGCCCCGAAAAAAAATCTATGATAGCCCGTATACAGGCTATCATAGCCTGTATACGGGCTATCATAGAAACTCATTTTGGCAAAACCAAAACCTCATTGGAACTTTGTTGCACAAAAATCAGATTTACCCGGAAGAATTAACTTCTGATCCTGAAAATCCTTTAATCCTAAAATCCTGATCATGAAAGCAGAATTACAGCAACAGGCCAAAAACCTCTACTTCGACACAAACCTCACCAAATCCGAAATTGCCGATAAGATAGGCGTAAACCGACGTACTATAATGCTTTGGTGTCGCCAGGGCAATTGGGACCGCCTCAAAATGTCTGCAAGGCATCTCCCTGCAATGGTTGCCGAGAAATGTTATTACCTCATTGATCATCTGGCCACTGAGCTGCTCACCGATGGAACAAAGCGGTCAATAACCAATAAAGATGCTGATGCAATCAATAAACTTGCCTCAGGTATTAAAAAACTCAAAAACCGCAACTCGGTTAATGAATGTATGGAAATGTTCAATTTCTTTCTCGAAGACCTGAAAAACCACGATGTACAATTGGTTGAAACCATCAGGCCGCATATGGAGCGATATATCCGTTCACGAAACGATGTAGAGATCAACGATTTTCTTTTGGAAGAATTCAACAACGAAGGCTATATCTCTTGGGACAGTAGAGCAAGTGATGAAAAAATCTGGGATAAAATGGATAAAGAAGCTCTTGAACAGGAACTGCAAATAACCCCCGACTATGACGCGGCTATAGAAAACTGGCAAAATCCGCGGAAGGAATTAATTGTATAATATGGCAACGTGGGCAATAGTAGGCCTGTGATATTTTTGTGATACGGATGTGATATTTTTCCGGCTTAATTCATTGATAATCATACATAACACCCTGAAATTTTTTTATTTTTTTCTGTGTGATAATTTCGTCTTTTATAATGTATTTTGCGGATTTCTCCGATTTATTCTGCCTTGTTTCCCGGCAAAAACAAGATATAAAGTTGAAATTTGTACACTCCGGTCGGAGATTTTAATGAGTTTGACTAGGGTCTGTAGTGATCGTGCCGATAGGAACCTGTATTAAGCCTGTCGAAGCAATTTTTTAAACAAAAAAATTATACATATGAAAACAACAAGTTACATCTGACAAAACTTTAAAACCGGGATATCTGTGAAGATAATTGAAGTGTTTTTACAGGTTTTTGCAAACAAATAAAGTAAACCGAAAATATGTAAACCAAATCAGAGAGAGTCTTTGAATGAAGCAAACATATAGCAATCACCAAACAACTGTTCCCTGTTCAGCGCCTGATAAAAATCACCCACATGGTCTGGAAAAATAACATCCTCATTTACTCCATTTATGTTATTTTTGCAGCCTGTTTTAATTATTTCATAAAAAGATAACGTATGCAGGAATTTGGCAAAAAGAATCCATCAGTTAATTTATCTGATCTGGGTCTGAATGTTGCAACCGCTCACTGGAATTGCTCTCCGGATGAACTGGTGCAATCTGCTCTGGCGCTGGGCCAGGGAGTATTGAATGACACAGGGGCATTATGTGTAAATACAGGAAAGTTTACCGGGCGCTCTCCCAAGGATAAATTTACTGTTAAGGATGCCATTACTGAACATAGTGTCGACTGGGGTGATGTAAATATCCCTTTTACACCTGAGGCTTTCGATAAGCTATATGATAAGGTATGCGCCTACATGGCCGGCAAAGAAGTATGGATCCGCGATTCATATGCATGTGCCGACCCCGCTTATCGTCTCAACGTCCGCGTGGTTAATGAAACGCCATGGGCCAACCTGTTTTGCAACGACCTCTTTCTGCGTCCTACCGATGCCGAAATAACTACTCAAAACCACGACTGGCTTATACTTCAGGCACCCGGTTTCCTCGCCGATCCTGCTACCGACGGAACCCGTCAGGGCAACTTTACTATTGTAAATTTTACACGTAAAGTTATTCTTATAGGTGGCTCTGCTTATACCGGCGAAATGAAGAAAGGCATCTTCGGTGTGCTTAACTTCATTATGCCGCACGATCATAAAGTACTGAGCATGCATTGCAGCGCCAATGAAGGCAAAAATGGCGATGTAGCCCTGTTCTTCGGTCTCAGCGGTACTGGTAAAACAACCCTAAGCGCCGACCCTAACCGTGCTTTGATCGGTGATGATGAGCATGGCTGGGCCGATAAAACAGTCTTTAATTTCGAAGGCGGCTGCTATGCCAAATGTATTGACCTGAGCCACGAAAAAGAGCCTGAAATTTATGCAGCTATCAAGCCGGGTGCTTTGTTGGAAAACATCAATTTTTATCCAAACAGCAACGTTGTTGACTATGCCGATGCACGTATCACAGAGAATACACGCGCTGCATACCCAATAGATCATATAGCCAATTCCAAGCAGCCGTCTTATGGTGGCTTGCCAAAAAATATCTTCTTCCTTACATGCGATGCCTTTGGTATTCTGCCTCCTATTTCTAAGCTCACAAAGGCGCAGGCTATGTATCACTTCATCAGTGGTTATACAGCTAAAGTTGCTGGTACCGAAGTTGGTGTTACAGAACCTCAGACTACTTTCTCAGCTTGCTTTGGCCGCGTATTCCTGCCACTGCACCCGGCAAAATATGCCGAACTTCTTGGCAAGAAACTCGAAGCTGATCCAAGCATCAATGTATGGCTGGTAAATACCGGCTGGAGTGGTGGCGCTTATGGCACCGGCAGCCGCATGAAGCTGAAATATACCCGCAGCATGATCACTGCAGCTATGAATGGCCTGCTGGACAATGTAGCTTGCGAACCACATCCTGTTTTCGGAATACTGATGCCAAATACCGTTCCTGATGTGCCAACTGAAATACTGGTACCACGCAATACCTGGGCCGATAAAGAAGCTTACGATAAAAAGGCCAATGAACTGGCTCAGTTATTCGTAAAGAACTTTGCTAAGTATGCCGATCAGGCTAATGACGAGATCCGCTCTGCTGCTCCTGTTGTTATGGTAGGTGCTTAATGAAAAAAGATTACTTGAGTTGTGATATAAAAGCCGCCTGCGGGTGGCTTTTATTTTCAGTTGTGTCAGCTGATTGGTTCTGGCATCTCCTGCTGCTGCCACCACATGAAGAACAGATATACAAATACCCCGTACTGAACTTCTAGCACAGGTTCTATTAGTAGTTGGGATAACAGAAGAAGCCATACAATGAAGGTAAAGAAGCTTTTTCGGTTCCTCCTGAGTAAGGTAAGCGGATAAAAAGCCCAGGCAGCAAATAGCAGCATAGCAGGTATACCACAGCCAAGAGCAATGATGAGAAACTGGTTATGCGGAAGCAGCCGGGCTTTATCATCCACCTGCGGATAATATTTTTGGTAGCCCTTTTTCATTTCTGCCATCATATCACCGCAGCCCACACCAAGAAGTGGATGTTCCTGAATACTTTCTATTGCCAGCTTGTACGACATCAGCCTGTTCACATCGCCATACTTCCCCGATCGGTCGCCTTCTTTCAGCATGGTCCATGCATAGCCTATGTAGTCCTGCCTTTCGCTGAAGGTGGGTATGAGCCTTGTAGCAATGATCAGTATTAAAGGAATTGACAAAATAACAATAATGCCAGCTAGTTTCTTTTTTACTAAAGATATGTAAACCCCCCAGGCTGCTATAAAGACATATATAGCCAGCAACCCACTCTTTGCTGCTAAAATATGGAGATAGATAAAAATTACAGAAACAATAAGGGCAATAGCCCATTTTATACTTCTTATTTGCAGTCTTGGCCATAGATATACACACCAGATAAAAAAGAGAGCAAGTGCCATACTGAAACGCACATGGTCTTGCGAGCAGGGTGTAGGTAAGAGTACTGATACCCGGTAGCCTTGTATATACTTATCATACTCGGTAAACAGGAATGAAAGGCTGTAGCCTACACCAGCGATCAATATAGCCCCGATCAATAAAGTGAGCTTTTGAATTTGCTCCCGTCTGAAAGCCGGCATAAAACCACAGGCAAGCGGAAACAATACAAGCGGGAATTTAACCTGGAAACTCCGCTCCCAATATGCTTTATCAGTGCTCCAGAAATAAGAAAGCGCTACAATAGCCAGCCATGACATACCCAGCAGCCACCACCTGTTCTTAAACCACTTTGCCGGTGGTATGTCTCTGAGTGCATTCACGCAAAACAGCATCATGCTTATGGACAGCATAACCTGGTTCACCAGGAACCCGGTCATCATTCCCAATATGCATATAAAAGCAATATTGGATTTATCTAACAGCTTATTATTTAGAAAAGTACTTTTGCTCACAGTTATCTTTCACAGTTAAAACGGACAAATCAAATTTTTAGTGCGAACGGATTTAAAACAACTTCAGGAACAGATAAGGGCAGGCAATTTTCTGGCCCTTGCAAGAGGCATAACCATAGTTGAAAACGAACTGGATGGTTATGAATCTTTATTGCTGCATCTTCATGAAAACCGCCGTGCACGCTTTATAGGGATTACTGGCCCTCCGGGGGCCGGCAAAAGTACACTGGTAAATGCACTGCTGCACCAATGGCTCAAAGAAAATAAAAAAATAGCTGTTATCGCTGTCGACCCTTCTTCCCCGTTCAATTATGGCGCTCTGCTGGGCGACCGGATAAGGATGAGTGAATACTATACCAACCCAAACATTTTTATCAGGTCACTGGCCACCAGAGGGGCATTGGGTGGGCTTAGTGGAAAGATAATTGAGATAACAGATATAGTAAAAGAGGCCCCTTTCGATCTTGTACTGGTGGAAACAGTAGGCGTTGGTCAGAGTGAGGTGGAAATAGCCGGCCTGGCCGATTGCACTATTGTAACCCTGGTACCCGAGGCCGGCGATGAAGTGCAGACCCTAAAGGCTGGCATAATGGAAATAGCCAATATATTTGTTGTCAATAAGGCCGACCGGGACGGTGCTGAAGGCCTTTACCGCAACCTGAGAATGCTTACTCATGAAAAAGCAGGAATGGAATCAGAAACGCCCGTTTTAAAAACTATTGCAACAGAAAATTATGGCATTGAACTATTGGGTAAAGAGATTCTCAACTTCCTGGAAAAGCAGGAAACTATACCTGAAAAGAGGCTGCAACTGCTCACAGAAAAGTGCTGGAGGCTGATACAGGAGCAAAGAATGAAAAAAATTGATCAGAAAAAAATGGTGCATGAACTGGCACTTGCAGCAGTACAAAATGATTTTAATCTATATGCATTTACAAGGTCATTTCTTGCTCAATCCTGATGGATATGGAAAGAGATTATGACCAGGAAAAAAATTGGTAAGCCTGAATTGATATTTTTGTGAAATAAAGAGCCTGCTACTAACGTTAATCAACCGATGTTTAATTCAATACCTCCTTACATATTATACCTTATATCAGCGCTCTCATCTGTTCTTATCAGCAGCTATTCTGTAAGGAAGATTCTATATATTACCCGCAACCGGAAAATTTATGATCTGCCTGATGATACGCGGAAGTTACATGGCGCCAATACTCCAAGCCTTGGAGGAATAGGTATATTTATTGGCTACATTATGGTTGCCTTGGTATTCTGGCCACCAAAAAACCTGCCTGCTGCTTATTTTTTACCTTCCTCAGTTCTACTTTTTTTTACGGGCGTTTATGATGATCTTATGAACATGAGGCCCTATAAAAAACTGGTTGCCCAGTTGCTGGCTTCTGTTATTACCATTTTCCTGGCAGATATACGGATTACTTCATTATACGGATTGGCTGGTATAGAAACACTACCCTATTGGATAAGTCTCGGTATTACTGTCATAGGATGTGCTCTTTTTATCAATGCGTTCAATTTCATTGATGGTATAGATGGCCTTGCGTGCGGCCTTGCCATTTTATATTCCTGCATTTTGGGTGTATTGTTTGCACCTCATCACGAGAATCTCGCTGTTTTATCTTTTTGCCTTGCAGGTGGCACTGCAGGCCTTTTAATCTATAATTATTCTCCTGCCAAAATATATATGGGCGATACCGGCTCTATGCTGTTGGGGTTTACGCTGTTCATACTATCTGTCGTTTTCCTGAAAGTTTGTGCTGCTGATCAGTTGTTTAGTAGTGCTGGTATGAGCAGGCCATTTAATGAACTGATTCATTCAGAACGTGGAGCGTTTATAGTAATGGCTTCCTTGCTGTTCTTCCCTGTTTTTGATGCGATAAGAGTATTCATCTTAAGATTATCCCGGGGCAGGTCGCCACTGAAAGCCGACCGTTCCCACATCCACTTTTATCTGCTGGATGCAGGTTTTGGCCATACCCGATCAGTATTGATACTCATTACCACCAATATACTCATAATAGCATCTGCATTCCTTATGCAGGACTATAACCCTTTGCTCAGCTTGGTGTGCATGACAGTGCTGGCATCTCTAACTCTTATGATTATCTATTGGCTCAGACAGAAAAAACAAGGCAAATAACAACATATCCTGATTATATCCGTCCACTCTTAATTTCATCTACCACACCAGGGTCCAGCAATGTTGTGGTATCTCCCAGGTTTTCAAAATCAGATTCGGCAATTTTGCGCAGTATGCGACGCATTATTTTACCACTCCTTGTCTTAGGAAGACCAGTTACAAATTGTATCTTATCTGGGCGGGCAATAGGACCTATGATGCGGGTTACTGTTTGCATAATATCCTGGCGGGTCAGGTCTTCATCGCCATGAGTGTTGCTATACACCACATATGCGTATATACCTTGCCCCTTAATATCATGAGGATAGCCGACTACAGCGCTCTCAACAACACCAGCGTGCATGTTGATGGCATTTTCTACCTCAGCAGTACCAATGCGATGCCCGCTCACATTGAGTACATCATCTACCCGTCCGGTTATGCGGTAGTAACCATTCTCATCCCTGTAGCAGCCATCTCCGGTAAAATATAAGCCCGGATAGGTGGCAAAATAAGTAGTCCGGCAACGTTCATGATCGCCGTAGGTTGTTCGGATAATTGAGGGCCACGGGAATTTTATACACAGGTTACCACTTACACTATTGCCTGATATTTCAACCCCCTGCTCATCCACCAGCATGGGTTGTACTCCCGGAAGAGGTAAAGTAGCATATGAAGGTTTGGAAGGTGTTACCCCAGCCATATTGGATATGAGTATGCCACCGGTTTCTGTTTGCCACCATGTGTCCACAATAGGGCATTTACCTTTACCTATATTATCTGAGAACCAATGCCATGCTTCTTCATTAATAGGCTCTCCTACTGAACCCAGCACTTTAAGGCTACTCAGGTCATGATTTTGCACAGGCCCCAGCCCATAGCCCATCAGGCTCCTGATTGCAGTTGGTGCTGTGTATAATATGTTCACCCTGAACTTATCTATTATATCCCAGAAGCGGCCGGCATTAGGCCATGTTGGCACTCCCTCAAACATCAGCGAGGTAGCACCGGCACCAAGCGGACCATACAATATGTAGCTATGACCGGTAATCCATCCTATATCAGCAGTGCAGAAATGAACGTCTCCGGGCTTATATTGAAAAACATTGACAAAACTATAGGTAGTATAGACCATGTATCCGCCACAGGTATGTACCACGCCCTTGGGCTTACCGGTAGATCCCGATGTGTATAGTATAAACAACGGATCTTCTGCATCCATTTCCACCGCCGGAAAATCAGGGTTGCCCATGGTCTCAACTTTGTTGATTTCATCATCCCACCACACATCCCTTCCCTTGATCATACTTATAGGTGTATGAGTGCGTGTAAGTACAATAACTCTCTTTACAAATCTGCATTGTACAAGTGCGTCATCAATCACTCCCTTCAGTGGTATAACCTTATTGCCCCTGAATGCACCATCACAGGTAATAATATAATTAGCCTGGGCATCCTGCAGCCTGTCGGCAATACTCTGTGCACTGAACCCGCCAAAGATAACCGAATGTATTGCTCCTATACGGGCACATGCAAGCACAGCCACCGCCAGTTCAGGCACCATACCCATATATATACAGACACAATCGCCTTTTTTAACACCATTGTTCTTAAGCACATTGGCCATTTGCACTACTTTGTGGTGCAGG
This sequence comes from uncultured Bacteroidota bacterium, assembly GCA_903904855.1. Taxonomy (GTDB): domain Bacteria; phylum Bacteroidota; class Bacteroidia; order Chitinophagales; family Chitinophagaceae; genus Nemorincola. The sequence continues at coordinate 94,290 of CAIVEH010000039.1, forward strand.
TCGCGGTAGGTTATGATACGATGGTGTTCTTCGGGGTCATTAGGTTCCCAGATGATGGCAGGCTTATTGCCTAAAGTACCCAGATGCCTGTCGAGACAGTTTTCTGTAATATTCAGCCGTGCGCCTTTGAACCATTTGATATCAGGGTCTTTAAAATTCCATTCGAGTACGCTATCCCAGCGTTTCCGCCATAAGAATGAAGATGCGACTTTGGCCCAGTAACCCTCCGGGTCTTCCACGCTCTTTGTCCATGCTGCCTGGTATTCCTCGTGGTTCTTTATCTGATATGGATATGACATAATCTTGTTTTTTAGCACTGATTACACTGCATAGTTACAAATTCATTCAGTATAGTGGATTATATTTTCTGGTAAATTGGTATAGTTATGCTAAATAAGTATAGCAAAGCAATTAATTTTAAACCATGAAAGATATTTTCTGCCCGAAATGCAAGGAGAATAATATTGTGAAAAGCGGACTTGCCAAAGGCAAACAACGCTATAAATGCCAGAATTGCAACTACTACTTTTCAGTAATGAAAGAGGGAAAAAGTATAGACCCTTATTATGTTATAAAAGCCTTGCAGCTTTATCTTGAAGGAGTAACGCTGAGAGAAATAGAAAGGATACTTGGAGTAAGCCATGTATCGGTAATGAACTGGATAAGGAAGTATAACATAAAGGCTCCTGAAAATTTTGATTACAGACCTACTTACAAAGTACTTACCCATTCTGAACTTGTAAGTTTCTTCAACAATAAGGAATCACTGAAAGCCTCAGGATGCGTAATTACTGAGCTTGGCGATAAGTTTATGGTTATAAAATGGGAGCGATACAGGAGAAACTAAATACAAAAACCATACACTTACCAGAGGTATATATAGGAGTTTCAAAGTAGTTGATTTCTGTGAAGATTTGTTGTGTAATCTTTTATTCTTCACGAAAAATTAACGGAAATGAAAAAAACAATTCTACTTCTCTGCGCAATTGCAACCACACTTGTCTGCAACAACAGTGCATCGGCCCAGTATTCTGAAAATTATGGATCAGGCCTTAAACTGGGTCTCAATGAAAAAGGGGATAAGTATGTAAGGTTTATGCTCTGGGACCAGATATGGGCAAGATCTATAGACAATAATCCGGGTACATCGGTAAATGGGGCACCTAGTACCAACTCCATGGATATCGGGGCACGGCGTATCCGGCTTCTGGCTTATGCCCAGATCTCGCCACGTTATCTCATACTGTTTCATATGGGCGTTAATAACCAGACTTTTGATGCTGGTGGCGGAAGCGGAACAACCGGCACAGGCGGATATGGCGCTGGTAAAAAACCACAATTCTTCTTTCATGAAGCCTACAGCGAATATGCCATCCTGCCTTCATTAAACCCTAAGACCAGCAAGCCCAACAAGTTCACAATGTATTTCGGTGGAGGGCTACATTACTTCAATGGAGTATCGAGGATGAGCTCAGCCAGTACTGCAAATTTCCTCATGGTTGATGCCCCTGTATTTAACTGGCCAAACATTGAGAATTCAGACCAGTTCGGAATGCAGTATGGACTTTATATAAAAGGTCTCATCCACAAATTCCATTACCAGCTTAGTATTGATAAACCATTTGCCACAAATCTGGCCGCAAAAGACAGCGCAAATGTGGCTGTAGATAATAATAAGGATGCCGCTGGCGCACTGAGTGGGTACTTTGATTATCAGTTCCTTGATCAGGAGAGTAATGTACTGGCCTACAGGGTAGGTTCATATGTGGGTTCCAAAAAAGTATTCAATATAGGTGGAGGCTTCTATCATGAATCCAGGGGAACAGTTAGCTCTACAGTTACAGGCATTGCTCAGACACATGACATCAACCAGTTTGCAGCAGATGTATTCCTGGATATGCCAGTAGGAAATAAGACAAAAAACATGGCAATAACCGCTTATGGAGTATTCTATAATTTTGACTTTGGTCCCAATTACCTGCGTACCTCCGGAACCATGAATAATGGTGCAGCAAATCCGTTAACCCCAGCTGCAGATAAAGTACTGGAAGGCCCTGGCAATGCCCGTGTCCTGTTGGGTACAGGCAGCATTGCATACCTGCAGGCTGGTCTTTTACTTCCTAAATTCAAATCAAATAAAGTGAGGCTGCAACCAATTGCCGCTTACGCGTACAAAAACTTTGAATCGCTGAAAGCACCGGGTAGCTACTGGGATGCCGGAGTGAATTTCTATCTGGATGCACATAACGCAAAAATAACAGCTCAATATTCTTCACGACCTCTGTATAATGCAACTACGAAAGAACTGAAGGATAGAAAAGGTGAATTCATTATACAATTTCAGACAGCATTATAATACCTGATGAAAACGACTGGTTGCCTGTGGTAATACAGAGACGATGATGCAATTTTTATTTAAAAACAATTAAAGCTTATGAGCACGCAAACAAGTACAAAAGGTATCTGGAAAGTGATATCGGCATCTTCGGTCGGTACACTGATAGAATGGTACGACTTCTATATATTTGGAAGCCTTGCCGCTACTATATCTACCAAATTTTTCCCGCAAACAAATCCTACCGCGGCTTTTCTTTCCACATTGGCAACATTTGCTGCCGGATTTGTTGTAAGGCCTTTTGGCGCACTATTCTTTGGACGGCTTGGTGACCTTATAGGCCGTAAACATACTTTCATGATGACATTGCTGCTTATGGGCGGCGCCACGTTTCTGATCGGATGTATACCAAGTTACGAAACAATTGGCTTCATGGCGCCTTTGCTGGTACTGCTATTGCGGTTGCTACAGGGGCTGGCATTGGGAGGTGAATATGGCGGCGCTGCTACCTATGTGGCAGAATATGCCCCACATGGCCACAGAGGTTACTGGACATCGTGGATACAGACCACTGCTACAATTGGTTTGTTTGTTTCACTGGTAGTTATTCTGGTAACCAAAAAAACCACTACCAAAGTAGAATTCGAAAGCTGGGGCTGGCGTGTGCCTTTCTGGATATCCATATTCATGGTAATCATTTCCTACATAATCCGTAAAAATATGCATGAATCGCCATTGTTTGCCAAAGCAAAAGCTGAAGGGAAAACCAGTACCAACCCACTCAAAGAAAGTTTTGGTAACCGGCTTAACCTGAAATATGTATTACTTGCGCTCTTTGGCGCTGCCATGGGGCAAGGTGTGGTATGGTATACGGGTCAGTTTTATGCCATGAGCTTTATTCAGAAGGTATGCAATATTGAAAGTGCACAGACCGACAGCCTGGTTGCTATTGCGCTGCTGATGGGTGCACCCTTCTTCATTGTGTTTGGTGCGCTCAGTGACAAAATAGGCCGCAAGCCAATTATGCTGGCGGGTATGCTGATAGCTGTAATCTGCTATCGGCCTATCTATAAATCTATCTTTATGACAACCAGCATTAAAAACAAAACTGAACTGGTTGAGAGCAAGACAACTTCGGTATCAGCTAAGCTTCTTACCACCGGGGATTCTACGCTCAACTACAATACCGTACATTTATATGCCGATGGCACCAGATATTCTTACGACAGCCTTGTAACCCATATGGCCAATAAAGCAGCAACACCGGTAAAAGCAAAGATCACTAAGATTATAACACTCAATGACACTGATAAATGGTATATTATCATGATGGTGTTCCTGCAGGTTATTTTTGTTACAATGGTATATGGCCCAATTGCCGCCTTCCTGGTTGAGATGTTCCCGGTCAAGATAAGGTATACATCCATGTCACTGCCCTACCATATCGGGAATGGTATCTTCGGAGGTCTGCTACCTACCGTGGCCACTTACCTTGCCACAAAATCGAAGGAGGCAGGCGTGGGTACCTGGTATCTCGATGGGCTCTGGTATCCGATTATTGTTGGGTCCATATGCTTTGTAATAGGGCTATTGTATATTAACAGTAAAGACAAACACACTTTTGATTAATAACCATTAAACTATTAAAGTATGAATCAGTTAAGAAAAATACTCGGTGTGGTGTGGATTGCCCTGTCCTTTGCGGCAGCTTATTTCTGCATATTCGTTTTCGGCTGGCCTAAACTTACCTCCGGTAAGCAGGACGATCTGGTGTTTGGTATTGTGATCGTGTTTGTGCTCACACCTATTATCGTTGGCGGATTATTTACCTTCGGCAGGTATGCATTGATGGGGGAATACGATTTCGAAAAATAATAAATTCAATTGTTTTCATGCAACCGGTTGTTTAATACAGCCGGTTGCATTATTTTGTCTGATTATAGCTTAGGATGACTATTGACAAAAGGCCAAAATATATACTGATAAGCGTGTTGATGATCTTATTATTCAACTTCCCCTTACTAAGTGCTGCCAACAAAATGGCTTTTGTGGGTAATATACCCCTGCTCTACTTATACATCGCAATTGTCTGGCCGTTATCTATCCTGCTGCTGTTCCTCACTGTTATTTCACCGAACAACAAACCGGATAAACAGGATGAATAAATACCTAATTGTCTGCATCTCGCTTGTCTACCTAGGTCTGTTGTTCGGCATAGCCTGGTGGGTAGAGCATAAACGAAAATCAGGTAAGAGCTATATTAATAATGCCTGGGTATATGCCTTGTCTCTGGCTGTATATTGTACCGGCTGGACCTATTATGGCAGTGTTGGTCTGGCCGCTAACCGTGGTGCAGAATTTGTGACCATATTTCTTGGCCCGTCCATTATGTGCGGCCTGTTCATACCGGTGTTGCAAAAAATAGTGCGGATATGTAAAACCCTTCGAATAAACAGTATTGCCGACTTTATATCCACACGCTATGGCAAGAATTTCAGCCTTGGCGTAATCGTTACGCTCTGCTGCGTGATAGGGGTTATTCCTTATATAGCACTTCAGCTTAAGGCCATATCTACCAGTTTTCATGTGATTACAAATTTCAGTTCTGTTAAGCCTCAATCACTGCTGCAGGATGATACATTTTACATAATGGCAGTCATCACGGTCTTTATTCTGTTTTTCGGAACACGTTCGGTTGATGCATCCGAAAGACATGAAGGTCTGGTGGCGGCAATTGCTACAGAATCTATTGTGAAACTTGTTGCATTTGTTATGATCGGCCTGTTTGTAACTTATGGTCTGTTCAGCGGCTTCGGCTCCCTGTTTGCTTCCGCACACCAGCATAATCTGCAGCAATTTTTTGTGCTGGGCAATACCCATGCATACAGCAGCTGGCTTACCATGATTCTGGTATCCATGATGGCTATCATACTGCTGCCCCGTCAGTTCCAGGTAAGTGTGGTAGAAAACACTAATGAAAGGCACATACGCAAGGCAATCTGGCTGTTCCCGCTCTACCTGTTCATCATCAATATTTTCGTGCTGCCTATAGCCATTGGCGGCAGTATTATATTAAACCACTCAGCCGATGCAGACACTTATGTACTTTCTCTGCCCATGTATTTTCAAAATCATGCTCTAAGCATACTGGTGTATATAGGAGGGCTTTCTGCAGCCAGCAGCATGATCATTGTGGAAACAATTGCGCTGTCTATCATGGTCAGCAATCACCTGGTACTGCCATTGCTTTTATCCACATCATTTACCAGGGCCAATTCCGATATTTCGGCCTCAAAGACAATATTGTATTCGCGCAGAGCCAGTATCATAGTACTGATGGTGCTGGCATACTTATATGTGCGCTATATAGCATCCTATTTCTCTCTCGTGTCCATTGGCCTTGTTTCTATGGCAGCAGTAGCCCAGTTTGCACCTTCTGTAATCGGTGGTCTGTACTGGCGGAAAGCTGCAAGAAAGGGCGCTATTGCTGGCATAGTTGCTGGATTCATTATGTGGTGGTATACCCTGATCCTGCCTTCAATTATCAATGCAGGTATCCTCAATCAGTCTATCCTTATAAACGGACCATTTGGTATTTCCTGGCTCAGGCCGCAAGCCTTATTTGGCCTGGGATCATTAGACTTGCTGGCCCATTCCTTTTTCTGGAGTATGCTGGTAAATATTGCTTGCTACACCATAATATCTGTTTATAGCCGGCTTAATCCCCTAGAAATATTCCAGGCCGATCTGTTCATAGATATATTCACACCTGGCGCATCAGCCGATAAACGTAGTGTCTGGAAGGGAACAGCCTATATGTCGGATATCAGAAACCTGCTGGCCAACTTTATTGGGGCTGAGCGTTCAGGCAAATTACTGTCTTCCTACATTCAGCGTTACAAGCTGGCTGTTGACAAAGAAGAAGCCGATCAGCGCATAGTAACGTTTACAGAGAAGATTCTTTCTGGTGTCATAGGTTCTGCTTCGGCCCGGTTCATGGTAAGTAATATCACTAAAGAAGAAAAGATCAATATTGATGAGGTACTGAGCATAGTTAAAGAATCGCAGAAGGCCCTGGAACTGAATAAAGAACTGAAGAAAAAATCAATAGAACTGACACGGGCTACTGATATGCTGAAGGAAGCCAATGAACAACTGAAAAAAATGGACCTGCTGAAAGATGAATTCCTGTATACAGTAACCCATGAATTAAGGACTCCGCTCACATCTATCAGGGCATTGTCTGAAATATTGTTTGACAATCCTGATATGGAAGAAGATCAACGGCAGCAATATCTCGAAAATATAGTTAAAGAAGCTGAGCGGCTGACCCACCTTATTACACAGGTACTTAACCTGGAACGCTACGAATCCGGCCAGCAAAAACTACGGATATCATCAGTTAATATAACCCAGATTATCAGTGAAGTCATACTCTCAGTAAAACCACTTGCGGATGACAAAGGAATAAATTTCACATTTACGCACCCCAACAGTGTCTTTATTATTCAGTGCGATAAAGACCTTATCAAACAGGTTTTCTACAATCTCATTACCAATGCAGTAAAATTTGTTCCTGTGAAAACAGGTATTATCAGCATCGTGGCAATTGAAGAAAATGCCGAAATTAAGGTATGGGTAGAGGATAACGGGAAAGGTATACCTTCTGATCAGCATACACTTATATTTGATAAATTTTTTCAGGCCCACAACCAGACACTCCAGAAGCCGGAAGGCACCGGGCTTGGGCTGGCCATCTGCAAAAAAATACTGGATATGCACGACGGAAAAATATGGGCCGAAAATACAGATGGCCCCGGTATCCGATTTGTATTGACACTGCCGTATGAACTTTAGAAATTGGTTTTGCTCTTATCAAGCGGTACCCTACCTTTGCATAGTATAGTGCTTATTGCTGTGTAATTAATGAAAAAGATACTAATTGTTGATGATGATCCGTACATACTCCTTTCACTAGAGTTCCTGATGAAAAAGGGCGGTAATGAAGTGATGATAGCACGCAATGGAACCGAGGCGCTGGATATTATCAATACCAACAAACCAGATCTGATTCTCCTGGATATCATGATGCCTGATGTAGATGGCTATTCTATTTGTAAGTATATAAAATCTATAAAAGCACTTAAAGATATTATAGTGGTTTTTTTAACAGCTAAAACCCAGGAAGCTGATGTGCAGAAAGGCTACAAGCTGGGAGCAGCAAAATATATCAGCAAACCATTTTCTACGCGAGAGCTGGTTAAAGAAGTAAAAGAGCTGCTGGCCGGTTAGTACTTTTCTGGTTATTTGGTATACATTCCACAACTACTTTTTGTTAATGGCTTATTTTCGTAGGAGTCAGGGCACGGTCACGAAAATTATATGTTATGCATTACGCTGATCTTTACAGGAAAAGTATTCAGGAGAAAAAGCAATTCTGGAGAAATGAGGCTTCAAAAATAACATGGAGCAAGGAACCTCAGAACATACTGAGCCGGGAAAATGATGATCATTATTCATGGTTTAATGATGGAGAACTGAATATGAGTTATCTGTGCCTGGATGCCCATGTTGAGAAGGGTATGGGCAAGCAAACTGCCATTATTTATGACTCCCCTACCACTAATACAATTGAGCATATAACCTATAAACAACTCCTCAGCAGTGTTTCTCATTTTGCTGCGGGGCTCAGAAACCTGGGTGTGGGTAAAGGTAATACTGTGATCATATACATGCCTATGATACCACAGGCTATTGTGGCTATGTTGGCCTGCGCCCGTATTGGAGCAATACACTCAGTAGTGTTTGGAGGTTTTGCACCTCACGAACTGGCTATGCGCATAGATGATGCTAAACCCAAGGTGATCATATCTGCATCATATGGTATTGAGTTCGGAAAAAAAATACCTTATAAGGAACTTGTGGAGACTGCAGTAAAAGAAGCGAAACATAAGCCTGAGTTCCAGGTATATTATCGGCGGGAAAAAGGCTTTGATTCGCTTGGCGGCCGGAATGATATAGATTATACTGCGCTGATGAAATGCGGCACTGTAGGGCCTATGGAAGTATCATCTACGCATCCGCTTTATATTCTCTATACCTCAGGCACAACCGGGAGGCCAAAAGGCGTGGTAAGGGATACCGGAGGATATGCCACAGCCCTGCGTTTCAGTATGGAGTATTTTTATGGGGCAAAACCCGGCGAGGTATTCTTCACTGCCAGCGATATTGGCTGGGTGGTGGGCCATTCCTACATAGTCTATGCTCCGCTGCTTTACGGCTGCACAACTGTGCTTTATGAAGGCAAGCCAGTAAGGACACCTGATGCCGGTGTTTTCGGAAGGATTATAGAACAACATAAGGTCAACCATATGTTTACAGCGCCTACTGCAATAAGGGCCATAAAAAAAGAAGACCCAACCGGCGACCTGATCTCGGCATACGACACAAGCACGCTGAAACAGGTTTTCCTGGCAGGTGAGCGTTGCGACTCGGCCACCTATTTCTGGCTTACAGAGTTGCTTAAAAAACCTGTAATTGACCACTGGTGGCAGACAGAAAGTGGCTGGCCAATGCTGGGTACAATGGTTGGTCTGGAACCTCATGATATATTGCCCGGATCATCAGGCAAGCCTGTATGCGGATATGATATTTATCTCCTAGATGAAGATGGCAATCATGTAGAAGATGAACATGAAGGTAATGTTGCTATTAAGCTACCATTGCCTCCTGGCTGTCTGCCTTCGCTATGGAAGAATGAGATAAGGTTTAAGAAAAGTTATTTTGAGAAATATCCCGGATACTATCTTGCCGGCGACAGTGGCTACAAAGATGCTGATGGCTACTTTCATATTATGGGCCGCATAGATGATGTGATCAATGTAAGCGGACACCGGCTCAGTACCGGCGAGATGGAAGAGATTGTTTCCTCTCATAAATCGGTTGCAGAATGTGCAGTGATAGGCATAGCTGATGAACTGCGTGGACAAAGGCCCATAGCCCTGGTAGTAATAAAGAATGGTGTAGAAGAACCGGAATTACAGCTCGAAGAATCAATCGTACAACTGGTAAGGGATAAGATAGGACCTGTAGCTTTCTTTAAGAATGTAGCTGTTGTAAAACGCCTGCCAAAAACCAGGAGCGGCAAAATACTTCGCAAAACCATCTGCCACATTGCCGATGGTAAGCCCTGGTCAATGCCATCTACTATTGATGACCCGTTGATAATGGAAGAAGTAGAAGCAGTATTAAAAAGCCGCAATCTGGGGAATGCTTTTCAATAATGATTGTAGAATGCCTGGGATTCGTTTAGCAGTAGAATGGAAAAAATTGATCAATTTCGCTTTCTATTAATTACCTGCAATTGAAACCTGCTTACTTATACCTGAATTGTCTATTGTCCAAATATAAAAACCAGATACTGATTTGTTGCCTGTGTCTTTTTACAACGCCGGCATTTGCTCAATTAATCAGCGGCAACAACTATGGATTGAATATCGGCCTGTTAACCGCGTTGGGAAATAGATTTCAGCGCGTTGGTTTCACTATTCAGTCTTATTATTTATCCGATTTTGCACAGGTCAATGCAGAATTGCGTGTTTACCACAGTTTTAAAAATTCAGGTCCACCTAAACAATACAATGAGCTAGTATCATCAGCCGGATTGGTACTGGGTTATGGTGTAAAACAAATGGAACATAATCCGTTTGTAAGTATAGTCTCTAACCAAACCAGGTATAAAAACAGTATAAGCTATTCCTATAACCTGTATTTCAATAAAATAAAAACCACCCAACAAACAGGCATTATAGCTCTTCAATTCAATCACCTGAGCATCATCACTGAGAATGATATTTTTGCGCGGCCAACACTTGATAGATTCAGGACAGGGGCCTTTTTAGTACAGTATCAATACAAAGACCAGTACCAGTTTGCTATAAACTGCACCATGTGGACAGGCCAGATGGGTAATAAAGCAACCTACCCCAAAGGCTGCTACATGGATACCACCGGAGGTAGGTACACAAATTATTCAAATGGTCTGCTAAGCGGACAATTTAAAATGGCATTAAATAACGGACAAAACCTACAGGCCAATGCTGGTATTGATGCTGAACAGGTAAGAAATTTTGTGCAGAACCGGTTGATTCATGACCTGATAAATAAGAAGAAAAACTGTGAGATACCCATGCTCGATACTATGGGCAATCAGTACTTGTACATGCAGGGGCAGAAAATAAAACGTATAAAACCGTATTGGAATATTTTTACGTGGGCGGGGAGTTTTTATTAGCAATATAAAAACCTGCGAATTGTGGCTCGTTTGTTTGACTTTACGGATGAAATAACGAACAGTGAATGTAGGTTTTTCAGACAGACGAATGATTTGTTACATCTTTTTTTAGATTATTTTTATCCTCAAAATCGTTCTTTATGCCAACAATGAATTCTGTCGGAAAATGCTTTTTTTGTAATGCTGAATTTGCAAAGGCTGAAATAACAAAACATCTGAATGCGCATTTAGCTAAAGAAATCAGTAATCCAAATAGAGGACTCTCCTTTCATATCAGGATTGAAGATGATCCTCATTATGTCGGACTTTATTTTCTAAACCTATGGGTAGATGGCAACGCGCTTATGAATGATATTGATGATTTCCTACGCGCAATATGGCTTGAGTGTTGCGGGCATATGAGTTCATTCAGCAATCAGAAACGAAAAAAGGTTTTGACGATGCTGGATGAAGAGGAATTGATAACTAATGATGATGAAATTATGGAATCAAAAACAAAAGACATACTTGTAAAAGGAATGAAGCTGAAGTATGAATATGATTTTGGGAGTACCACTACGCTGCTGTTAACTGTATCAGAGCAGATTCAGGCTGAGGTACCCGGAGGTATCATTTTACTTAGCCGTAATGAACCTCTAGAAATTATGTGTGAAGTATGTAAATCAGAACCTGCTGCAGTATTATGTACTACTTGTTATGAGCCGAATACATTTTGTAAAAAGTGCGCAAAGAAACATGCTAAAACCTGTGAAGATTTTGCAGAGTATTCAGCAATGCCCGTTGTCAATTCCCCAAGGATGGGAGTCTGTGCATATGAAGGTGGGACTATTGACAAAAAAAGAGATGGAATATTTGTAAAGAAATAAAAACATTGATCTGATATTAGGTTCGAACAGTGCCCAATATTATGAATAAAAAAGACCCACATATTGTGAGTCTTTTTTGTGGAGCCATTAAGTACACAACCTTAGGTTGATAATCAATGACTTATGTACGGTTTTCCGAGTTTAGCAACGAATAACGCAGATAAACTGGCTTTTGAACCTGTTTTTGACTGGTAAAGAACTTGGGTACAAATTTAGATCTTATTCAACCAATCATCAAATTTCGGATTGGTTTATTTCAGGATGAACTGTTCTGGTTTTTTCTCTCACCTTAGTTACAACGTCATTTAGTTTTTTATCCGACTCTATTTATAGGTATGAAACAAACCATGTCAAAAAAAGATCTGATCTCTTATGCTGCTGCTGTGACTGTGAGGGCAATTAATCTTCACTATCCACCACCCAGGAACAAAACAACATACTTGGTCACTCAACACCAGTTCGGAAAACTTATTGAGGATCTGTACAAGAAGAATATCGGCAGATCTAAGATAAACCCGATTGAGTTGATGTTCTGATTACTTTACATCAAGCACTCCACCCACCTTTTGATTCCGTTGTCCCAGGACGGGTATCACTATTGTAATTACTATAGGGATACCCATTTCAAGACATGACCAGAATAAACTTCACCAACCAGGATCCTTTTTGCTTTGGGCACTATTTATATTAAAGATAGTATCATGAAAACACCAACAACATTAAGTAAGCAGCAATTATCAGCAATAAAGCATACCCTATTCGCTATGCTACAATCATCAGGAAAAACAGAAGAAGCCGACTATGGGTC
>CAIVEH010000040.1 GCA_903904855.1 uncultured Bacteroidota bacterium
CAAATGTCGGATCGTCTAACAATATTGAGAGTTGATTGTAACCATTGCCTAATGAGCCATTAATACATTCGATGCTTTCAGCATCGGTAAAAGAATCGGAAAGGGTGTTATAAACATTTAATCCCTTCTGGATTACCAGCATGAATTAAAATGAATATTAAATAGCAACCATCGCCATCGAGCTCAAGTTTACCGGCACTTAGTCGGCTTTGTTGGCAGTGGCTTCGTTGCTGGTTTTGTAGAGGTAAATGTGGTTATTCTCATTGTACAGCACATTCCCTTCTTTATCTTTTTTCAGTTTTATATCGTACCGGGTAAAAGGGGCCCCGGTAATATCGGCATAGTTCAGGTTGAAGATAGTGCCGTAGTTTTTGAGGAGACTGGTGTACCAGTACATAGTTTCGAAACCCCTGTATACCAGTTCGGATGCCTTGCCGCCATATTCGCTTTTGAACCGCCTGGCTACATACTTGCTAATGGCCTCAGAGTGGTCGATATTGAAAGGAGTAGTAACATTAACACTGAGGTTAGGAAACGCACCTTCTTCATGAAGATCATCAATTACATACCATGATGGCATACCATAAACCTCGAAACGGGAATGAGGAAACTCGGCAGATATTGCAAGCAACAGGCTATCGGAATAACCCGGATCCATAATGGATACTACCAGGACATTTACCTCAGAGCTATCCAGCAGGGATTGCAGCGTTGCTTTTTCAGGCAGGCCCCTCAGGCTCATGTCTTTAAAATGCACATAGCCATCGTTGTAATTGTTGAGGTAATTGAATGCATTTTCATCAACCTGGGTGGCATTACGGTGCAACAGTATTACGTTTTTGCCGGGGAATTTTTTGGCAACATCATCTATAATCCATTCGCAATGAGTTTTTAATGATGGCTGGGTTAAAGTAAAGTAAGGGTTGTCTTTTATTCCGCCATCGGCGGGAGAGAGCGCAGATATAAAATTAATCTGCTTTTTCTTTGCAAATTCTGCTACCAAAGGAATATCCTGGGAATGAAAAGCGCCAATAATCAGATCGGCACTATCGAGTCGGCCATTAGCTATCAGCAGATTTGGCGATTCGCTTTCTGAAGTAATATCATGTACAAACAGCTCCACATTGTAGCCAGCTTTTCTAAGACTATCGGCGGCCAGTGTCAGCCCTTCGTAAAATGAAATACCATGAACCGCTTTTTCGGGTATTTTATCTTTAGTGCCTGGTTTGTTATTCTTCTCCAGTTCGTCAAGGTACAAAGATGCCATGAAATCTATACGGTAGCTGTCCTTCATACGTGTAGGCGGGTAAGTTACTTCTCCTTTCTTTTTTGTCTTGGGTTTGGATTTTACATTGGCGTATTGCAGATCATTGTCATTTTTCGTACTTTTATGATTCTGTTTTCTTTGTGCTCTTTTCTGGCGCTTGCGTTCCTTTTTATCCTTCTTGCGTTCTTTTTTGCCTGTTGTATGCGACGCGGGATCGCTGTCATCAGTTACTGCCACATCCTGGTCATGTTTATGCTTGCGGGCATTGCGGCGCTCTTTCCTTTTTTTCCACCACTGTGCATCAGCATCATTTGTAGCCATACCAGTAGCCAGCAGGGCCACCAGCATATATATTATCAGTTTGCTTTTGGTCATGATTTGTATTTCCGGGGCTGAGGAACAATAAATAAATTTATAGAATCCCTAGGCCTTTTTTATTCGGGGGGTAAATATACATCTATGTTTTCAGATGGGATGAAATAAGGTAATTTATCTCACTAACCTACTTTAGCTTATCTTTACTGAATAAGTTATTTTTTAAATAGAGTATTGATTTGTATTTCGACGAATTTGGATTCGATGACGACCTGATGGATGGTATAGATGCCATGGGTTATGTAACAGCTACACCTGTGCAGGAAAAGGTTATCCCTGCCATTCTTGCGGGCAAAGACATTATAGCTGCGGCACAAACAGGTACCGGCAAAACAGCTGCATTCCTGCTTCCTGTGCTCAATAAACTGATTACGCATAAGCATGAATCCCATCTCATCAATGCAATGATCATAGTACCTACGCGTGAGCTTGCGGTACAGATAACGCAGACGCTGGAGGGTATATCCTATTATACAGATATAAGCTTTATTTCTGTATATGGTGGTACGGGCGGCGACTTGTTTGCAAAGGAAAAGAAGGCGCTGACATCGGGGGTTGACATAGTGATATGCACACCGGGCCGTATGATCTCGCACCTGAATATGGGTTATGTGAAGCTGGAAGGACTTAGCTACCTGATATTGGATGAGGCAGACAGGATGCTGGACATGGGATTCTATGACGATATTATAAAGATACTGTCGTTTATGCCGGCGAAGCGGCAGAACCTGCTGTTTTCGGCCACTATGCCGCTAGGGATAAGGAAACTGGCAAAAACGATGCTGCATAACCCCGAAGAAATAAATATTGCCATATCGAAGCCACCCGAGCAGATAGTGCAGGAAGTGTTTATTGTGTATGATGCACAGAAGATACCGCTGGTAAAGTATGTGCTGCAACAAAAGGAATTTGGCAGCGTACTTGTATTTTGCTCCAGTAAAATTGCTGTAAAGCAACTGGCAGAAGAACTGAAGAGGTCGAGATTCTCAGCTGATCAGATACAGAGCGACCTGGACCAGGAAAAAAGGGAACAGGTGCTGCTTGACTTTAAGAGCAAGAAACTGAAAATACTGGTAGCAACCGATATATTGAGCAGGGGGATAGACATAGAGGATATTGACCTGGTGATCAATTATGATGTGCCGCACGATGGTGAGGATTATATACACCGGATAGGCCGTACGGCAAGGGCCGCCACCAAGGGAACGGCATATACATTCGTAAGCCCTAAGGAACAGTATAAATTTGACCGGATAGAAAAACTACTTGGCCACGCGGTTACCAGGCAGGCTGTTCCGGAGCAGTTCGGCCCAGCCCCGGTTCCAGGTGAGTTTGTGAAGAAGCCTGCGAAAAAGAAACATAAGGGATTGAAAAGGAATCCCAGGTAAGCGCACTTTGCAGTAATTGTTTTACCCAATAATCCTCAAAGGAGCCTTCAATTTCAGA
This sequence comes from uncultured Bacteroidota bacterium, assembly GCA_903904855.1. Lineage (GTDB taxonomy): Bacteria > Bacteroidota > Bacteroidia > Chitinophagales > Chitinophagaceae > Nemorincola. The sequence continues at coordinate 3,089 of CAIVEH010000040.1, forward strand.
GCTGAATTTATCCCAGGTCTATCTCTGTATTATCACCAATATTGAGACTTTGGCTGAGGCCGCGAACAAACGCATCATTGCCAATAATAGACGAGTTGAGTACCACCTGCTGCAGCTCGGCATAAGAGCCAATAATGGAATCTTTAATAATAGATGATTCTATTTTGGTATATTCACCTATAGTAACATTCGGCCCGATGATACAATGCTTTATGCTGCAACCTTCGGCAATATTTACCGGGTGAATTATAACTGTATTATTAAACTCCTGCGGTTTCTGCATTTCAGGATGTTCTTCTTCCATCTGCCTGAGCAGTGTGGCATTGGTACTGAGCAATGTTTCTTTTTTACCGCAGTCGAACCAGTTGGTAACCCTGAATGCATGAAAAACAATGCCATCCTCGATCATGTGCTGGAGGGCATTAGTCAGGTGATATTCGCCGTTTTCATCGGCAGTATTGTGCAGGTGCCTGTCGAGGGCAGCAAACATGGCTGCTGTTTCCTTGATATAATAGATACCCACCATCGCCATATTCGATTTGGGTATCAGTGGTTTTTCAACCATCCGGGTTACAATGTCTTTGTCATTTATTTCTGCTACACCGAAGCTGCGCGGATCATCTACTTTGCGCACGCCTATCTGTGAAACCTTGCTTTTAAGAATATCTTTCACATTGTAATCACACACGGTATCGCCCAATACAATCATAACTTCATCATCGCCCACGGCATCTTTAGTAAGCCAGATGGCATGGCCGGTTCCGCGACGGTCGTTCTGGGTCACAAAAGTCTGGGGGAGATGGGGATATGTTTTCTCAATATAGCGCTGAATCTTTTCGCCGAGGTACCCGATTACGAAAATGAATTCGGTAACCCCAGCTTCCACCAACTGGTCGACAATGACGCCGAGAATGGTTTTGCCAGCAATGGGTATTAATGCTTTAGGTTGAGTATAAGTCAAAGGGCGGAGCTTTGTGCCCGCGCCGGCCACAGGTATAATTGCTTTCACAAAAAAAGAATTAAGCCGTAAAAATACGTTTTAATTATTGAATGGTTCAATTATTGGATGGCTCAATGGCTGAATTGTGATTAATTTTCAATTAAAAAAGCCGACTCAGAGACTTTAAGTCATTAAGCCATTAAGTCATTGAGCAACTACTTAATCAATTGCTTCCCAGAGTTCTACTTTATTACCCTCGGGATCCATGATGTGGGCAAATTTTCCGTAATCGTATACCTGCATTTCACCTATCGGCTCAATGCCTTCCTTTTTCAGTTCGCCCAGCAGCCACTCGAGGTTTTCGACCCTGTAGTTGAACATGAAATCCTTGCCGGAGGGTGCAAAATAGTCGGTTTCCTTTTTGAAGGGACTCCAAATGGTTTGCCCCTTTTTCTCTGGTTCAGCGGCATCACGCCATTCGAATGTAGCTCCATATGGGTCAACAGGCAGCCCGAGATGGTTTTTGTACCATTCCTTGATACCTGCTGGGTCACTGCATTTGAAGAAGATTCCGCCTATGGCGGTTACACGTTGTGGCATAAAATAGATTGAATTGTGAAGGTATTAAAAATTGTGAAACGGGTTCCATTTTATAAGTGCAATTGGATATATCCAATTTGTATCCAATTAGGCAGAAATATTTACCCATAAAACGCCACCAACTCTTTCCCTTCACTGTTTCTAATTCCCCGGTACATACCGGCTGAGTTGAAACAGAAATCATATTCGCCCAGGGCATTTACGGCTATCAGGCCGCCTTCGCCGCCCATTTTCACAAGTTTATCTTTAATCACAACAGCACAGGCATCCTTTAGTGAAAGGCCTTTGTATTCTATGAGGCACGAAACATCGTGGGCTACACAGGCACGCAGAAAGGGCTCGCCATGGCCGGTGCAGGATATGGCGCAGGTATTGTTGTTGGCATAGGTACCGGCGCCTATTACAGGGCTATCGCCTATGCGGCCAAAACGTTTGTTGGTCATGCCGCCTGTTGATGTTCCGGCTGCAATATTGCCATTTACATCGCAAGCCACTGCTCCTACTGTGCCGAATTTATGGCCTGTATTGGGGACAGTTTCCCCTTTTAGATTATCGCCTTTGTGATCGAGCTGAGTGAAATTGGTATCCCTGATCTCCAGCCACTGGTCGTAGCGCGACTGATTGAAAAAATACTTGTCGGGCGCCATTTCTATTCCCTGGCTAAGGGCAAACTCCCCTGCCCCGCTGCCACTCAGAAAAACATGCCCCGAATGAAGCATTACTTCACGCGCCAGCACAATGGGATTTTTAATATTGCGGACTCCCGCCACTGCCCCGGCAGCCAGGTTGCTGCCGTTCATCAGAGCTGCATCCATTTCATTGAGACCTTTCTTTGTAAAAACCGCTCCCCGACCGGCATTGAATATCGGGTTATCTTCCATGGCACTTATTGCTGCCACTACAGCATCGAGCGAAGATCCGCCATGATGCAGGATATCATAACCTTTATCCAGCGCTTCTTTCAGGCCTTCGGTATACTGAATTTCCTGTACTTTATTCATTATTGCAGGGGTAATATTACCGGCCCCGCCATGTATCACCAGTGTAAACGACATCTTTTTTTTGGAATTTGTATATTGAAATTGGGAATTTGGGTCTGGGTAAATCAGCTGTTATTCCAGGTACACAGCTATTATCTCGTCCCCTTCGGTTTCCATTTCAATATGGTCCTGCAGGGTAGTTGCTACTGTGTGGCCAACAATATCGGAGGCTATAGGGAAGGATTTATGTTTACGGTCGACCAGCACGGCAATCATTAATTTTTTAAGGTCGTAGGCCAACAGGCTCCTGAGCGAATAGATGATGGTGCGGCCTGAATTCACCACATCATCAACCAGCACTACAGTGCGACCGGTAAGGTCTGCTCCAGGATCAATGATATTGCCGGGCAGTTTCTTCTTATTGATTTTTAATGGTATGGTTATAACCATCAGGGGGCTTATCTCCTTTATCAATGCCGACAGATTATCGGCCAATATCTTGCCGCCGCCATTAATACCAATAAGTATAATTTCCTTTTCATCGCTGTTGCGCTCCCATATTTCGTATGCCATGCGGCGCAGCTTGTAGGCTATGCGTTCTTTTTCGAGTATAAGCACCCGTTTTTTCTTCATAAAATCAGTTTGTTCTGATGGCTACCACAGGATCCAGCCTCGAGGCAGACCTTGCCGGAATAAACCCGGATAAGACACCCACGAAAACGGATACCGAAATACCCAATAAAAAATTAGTCATTGACAACGTTACATGAAAATTTACTCCGTAGGTCATTATGAGGCTTAGTATAAGCACTACCAATATTCCGGCGCCACCACCTACGAGGCATAAAACAATTGCTTCCAGCAGAAACTCAAGTAGGATAGAAGACCTCCTGGCGCCAATGGCTTTTTTCAAACCAATGATCTTCGTGCGTTCCTTAACGGTTACGAACATTATATTGGCAATGCCGAATGCTCCAACTAGCAGCGAGAATACACTTATTATCAAAGCGGCAAGATCAATACCAACAAAAACGCTTTCTATCCTATCGGAAATCTGGCTGAGATGATTAATGGCAAAATCATTTGCCTGCCCGGGCTTCACTTTTCTTACCCGCCTCAATACGCCTTCCACTTCATATTTCACCTCATCCAGGTTTTTGCCCGCTGCAGCCTTTACTGCCAGGAGAGGATCATGCTCGAGCGACCTTACATCTATGATGTTTGCAGCCATGTAATAAGGATAGATAACTGCATTGTCGAAATCAAATCCGGCCATATTCTGCCCTACCTTTTTCATTACTCCCACCACTTCAAACTTACGGCCCATGAAATTGATACTCTTGCCCATTGCACTTACATTACCCGGAAACAATCCCTTGCATACCTCATCGCCCAGCACCACCGAATTGCTGCCCCCGTCCAGTTCAGATATGTTCAGGTACCTTCCTTCAGCTATTTCAATGTTCTGAATCTTATCAAAATCATTCATTACAGCATAGCCGGCAATACTGCCCACCTCCTGGTCGTTATGTTTCAAAGTAAGGTTACGGCTGGTAAGGCAAAGAGTGGCTACAGCGACATCGGGGACCTGCGATGTTATGGCTTTAACCTCGGTGGGGGTCATGCTGCGCCTGCGCCAGTATTCCCACCATTTATAATCGCCACCTTCATCCATCCATGGCCAGCGGCCAACATATAGTACATCACTGCCCAGGGTGGCCATCTCCTGCTGGATATTATTTTTAAGGCTGTCGAGCACAGTGCGTACGGCTATGATACAGAATATACCAATAGAAATACCCAGCAATGAAAGAAAGGTACGCAGTTTATTGGCCCTCAGTTCCTGAAAGGCCTGCACAATACTGGTTCCTATTATCTGGGTTGCATTCGTCATTATAGAGCAAATTTAATATTTGCTGTGATGCCGGAGGAATATTTTATTTGATGGTTAATTAATAAAACCAGTAAACTGCAAAAATCACAGAGTACTATATCTGGGAAAGAAAATAATGTTTTACATTTGCATAAAAGTAATTGAATTTTGAGTATAAAAATTAAAATAAAACCAAATACTAAAGCCGCCGCGATTTTAAGTAAAATCCTGGCGGATAAGGAACTTTTTTCAAGATCGATATCATCAGGTAACTTATCTCAAATCAATAATCCTGGAATAAAATTTGATACTCCCGTACCCATTAAAGATTGATTCTGGCACAGGGCTATATTATTTCACTACCGAAACCAATATTGTTTATTACTGTGGCTTCAGAAACCAGACAAATGATTTGTCTCCCTTAATAGGCGTATATGATATTTCAATTACAGAATTTGAATTTCACCAGTTTATACCCGATTTAAAAACAAAGCCGTCGAGGAGACAGGATCCCCGTGTTGCTATTACAATAACAAAACTCTTACTATCCTTTTTTAGTGATAAAAGTAAAATCATTGTTTTCCTGTGCGAAAATATGGATGGCCGGGCATTGGAGAGGCAAACACTATTTAGTGATTGGTACCGGAAATTTATGAAAAACAGCTTAATCAAAATCTCTTTGATAATTGAGTACAAAGAATTAGTTATTTATGGGGGTATACTGGTAAGAAATGATTTCGAATACATGCAATTGTTACATACAGAATTAGCCGATAAGGCAGTAGAAATTATCAGTTCAAAATTTGATGATAATTAATTTCGACTCTAGTTAATATCTCCATTTAAACATTTTAAAACACAATTTCCCTTTTTTCATAGGTTTGTAACAAATAAAGCATACATTTTTTGCGACCTGCCACAGCTTTCTTACTTAAAAACAAAGCCCTGCACCATCCGTTATTCCGGAATTTTCTGCTTGTGCGCTTGTCTATTATTCTTGCGCTTAATATGCAGAGCGCTATAATCAGTTATTATGTCTATTATAAGCTTACCTATAATCCTGTGACACATTCCGGTAATCCTCTGGTATTAGGTATTCTTGGCTTGTGCGAGGTTATTCCTGCTATTGGATTCTCCCTGTTTTCAGGTCATTTTGTTGATTTATCGGAGAAAAAAACAATGATGTTGCGATGCATTGCAGGTTATATACTTTTGTCGGCATTTTTCGTATATCTGGCATGGCCTGGCGGGGGCGGGCAATTGCCTGTTGGTAAAATAATATGGCTGGTTTATGCAGGTATATTTATTGGCGGGGCATTAAGGGCATTTCTTGGTCCGGCATCATTTGCTTTACAGGGTATGCTGGTGCCGCGTGATTTATATCCCAATGCAACAACCTGGAGCAGCACTTCATGGCAGATAGGGGCGGTACTCGGGCCCTTATTCGGTGGATTTATGATCCTTTCAGGATATACCACAGCTTTGATAACCGTGGGTATCATTGAACTGGTTGCGCTGCTTGCCTTGCTGCGCATACCTGCGCAGCCCATTATGAAAAAGGATAAGGAACCAATAATGCGCAGCCTCGGCGAAGGCCTTCGTTTTGTATTCCGGAGTCAGATCATTCTGGCTGTACTCTCGCTGGATATGTTTGCTGTTCTGTTTGGCGGGGCTGTTGCACTGCTGCCGGTATATGCAGTTGATATTCTTAAAGTAGGAGAAATAGGTTTCGGATGGATGCGGGCGGCACCAGGAATAGGTTCTGTGATTTGTTTGCTGATACTCTCATTTATTCCTTTGAATAAGCAACCGGGTATCAAACTGATGTTGTGTATAGCTGGATTTGGTATTACTACTATTATTTTCGGTTACTGTGGCTGGTTTGGTACTGCGAGTCTATTTTCTATATCTGGCTTTAATATATCGTGGGGATTTGTTGTTGCGTTTTTCATGTTGTTTTTGGGTGGCATGTTCGATGCTGTAAGTGTAGTTATCCGGGGTACAGTGCTGCAGCTTAATACACCAGACGGTATGAGGGGCAGGGTGGCTGCAGTCAATACCATGTTCATTAGTTCTTCAAATGAACTTGGAGCAATGGAAAGTGGTATTACAGCACGCTGGATGGGCACAGTGCCAGCAGTCGTCTTCGGTGGCGTAATGACTCTTGTAGTGGTAGGTGTTACCTGGTTTGCTGCACCTATTTTAAGAACATTGAGGCTGGAAAGTGATAAGAAGAAAGAATAAACTGATATGGATTTGTACTTCCCAGTCCCGAAAATTACAATGAATCAACCCAATTTTTTACAATTCCCTTAAATAGGTTAAAAGATGCTTCTGGAAGTGGCATTTTATAGGGAAATGAATCGGCATTCTTCAAGGCACTAACCAGATCAAATCCTTGCTGTGTTGCTGCGTAATATATACCCTCTTTGTGCAAATGCTTTGCAAGGTAAATTTGTTCGGTCTGACCAGGAGTAGGGATGAGAATTGCTTTTTTATGCATAACTGCAAGATCCATTAGTGAGGAATAACCACTGCGGCAAATGATTATACCTGCCCGCTCCAATATTTGAAACAACTGTTTGCTTGTCAGTCTTTTATGATAAGTAATGTGAGCGGGTATATTTGCTGGCATCATGGCATTTTCACTTCCTTCAATAAATGCAATTTTGCCGGGATACCTGCATGCCTGCTGCCACAGAAGCTGCGAAATTTCAGTACGTTGCGGTTCAGGGCCTGATAACATAATCAGGACATCGGCACTTTTGTCATTTATGAAGGGCGAAGACCTTGAAACCAAATCAGAGAAACGGGACAATAAGCCAATATACTCGGCATTTCGCGGTAAGGCTTTGGAATGAGAAAGTGAATTACCCAGATTAGGAATTCCGGGAACATCTAAAATCCAGGTTTTACCAAATCGAGTGAAGAGGTTAAAATGGATTTTCTGAATGTTACGGTCAATAAATTTACTCAAACCTGATTGCACCATTAACTGGTGAGTCATTATCACTGATGGTATTGAGGGGTGATACAAGCCGTAACGATTATCTGAAATTATTCCATCAATTTTCCGCTGGTTAGTTAGGTCTAGAAGCCAGTTATTTTCTCTTTTTATGGTTTTCAGGATATCTGGCAATTGAGCAAGCAGGCCAGCCTGGGCATATTTATTCCATTTTGAATAGGTAATATTGTAACCATCGAGATGGATAAAATCTATACAACTAAAGGTTTCCTCTATAAACTTGCGTTGAGAGTGATTACCGGCAACCGTTACAATATGCCCCTGGCTAAGCATATAGCCTATCAGAGGTATACATCGTGTGGTATGACCCAAACCCCAGTCGAGGGGGGCAACTAAAATATGTTTAGGTTTGCTGGTTGACAAAAATTCTTATTTTTACAAAAGTATATTTTATGAAACGAACGAAAACAGGAAGTATAGCTTTTGGCATTGTCCTTATATTAACGGTAAGCCTTATGGCCCAGAGTTGTAACCTTGGGAAGAAAAGTTGTGGTTGTGGCATGGATCTGAATGGGGCGATGAGAAAGAAACACTGGTATTCCCGGAATTAAGTAGTTATTGCTGGTAATTGATAACTTATAGTAGCCCATTATGGAACGGCAAAATAAAGTCTGGTTGCATTATGTGAAGAATATCATAGCCGCCGATGTATCGTCGGCAGTATTTCTTGCCTCGTATTTAAGGTATTCTGAGATAAGCCAGGATTACGCTTCCTTCTTTGAAATAATAGACCTTCAGCATAAAAAAATAATAACCCATCCGTCGAAAATACACAAGATCATAAAAGATGAGATGAAGACTCCGTTTATGTTTGTGGCTGGGAAAAACTAAAAATAAAACAGCATTTTTTCCTAATATCTGTGCTTCTCCTCTAAATATATCTGGTCTTTTCATGCCATCGACCGGACTTTTTGTGAATGCTTAAAATATTTATTTCAATTATATTTCTTCGTCCTGATTTTTCTGAATAACTTTATAACCTGAGTTTTAGTGTGATTGATACTATTTTGTCATTTTTTTTTGTAAAAGCAACTGGAATATGTTGCTTTAAAGTTTGCTTTTTTTAATTTTAGGCCCGTGTCTAAAATCAGGTTAAGATGTATCCGTTCCTCACAGAACTGAGTTTTATTAAACATAGCATATGAAGATACTCCAATCATCCGAGATCGAACGGGTGGAAGAATTAGAAAAAATACCTGATCCGTCGAGGCGTCGCTTTTTTCAGTTGGCAGGTGGAATGGCGGGAGCAGGATTACTGTTTGCAGCTTGTCATCCTGTAACAAAACCTACTGACATTTATTTAGGGAAAGGCGATATTGCCCTGCTCAATTTCCTGTACGTGCTCGAGCAACTGGAAGCCGATTTCTATACCAAGGCAGTAACCGGTGCGTATCTGGGAATCAGCAGCAATGAGTATCTGGCATTGATAGATGTTCGGGACCAGGAGATAGCGCATAGGGAATACATTAAATCCTTACTTGGACCTACAAATATTTCCAAACCTGTAATCACTAATTTTTCAGGTGTTAATTTTGCTGACCGGGCGAGTGTTTTACAAAATGCCTCAGTACTGGAAGACCTGGTAATTGCAGGATTTAACGGTGCGGCAGGGTTATTTACTGATACTGCTTATCCATTGTCTTTCCTTAAGCTTGTTTCGGTAGAAGGGAGGCATTCAGCCTATTTCCGGGATGCGCTTTCCCACAATAATTTTGCAGATACAACCGTGGTAGACATCAATGGATTAAACCAGTCTATGCCGCCATTGGCAGTACTTACAACTGCCCAGCAATTTTTAACTTCAAGATTCGATTCATCCAACTTACCTCAATAGCAATATATCAACAATGGACTTAAGAAATATTCTCAGCGAAATAGGAAAGACTGATCCGGAGGTATATGAGAGACTTAGCAGCAGGCGGAATGCATTAAAGAGTTTTGGCTCAAAGGTAGCAGTTGCTGCCCTGCCTCTTGCTGTTGCATCTGTTTTCAACAAGGCTTATGGCAAGACTACATCTGTTATTATTGATGCACTGAATTTTGCACTGAAAATGGAATATTTTGAGTGTAATTTTTATATACAGGCCAACAGTATTACTTCGCTCGGGCTAATACCAGCAGCTGACCAGCCTGGTTTTAATGCAATTGAGGCACATGAAAGAGCTCATGTTAAATTTCTGATATCTACTATTACTGCGCTTGGAGGCACACCTTTTACACCTAACTATTATGCTGATCATACAAGCGCTCCACCATATATTCCGCTAGCTTACGACTACAGGGCATCATCGAATACAGTTTATGCACCATTGTTTAACAATGTTTTCAGTGATTACCACACATTTTTAATTGCTGCCCAGACATTTGAAGATTCACATATCAGGGCTGTAAACGGACAAATGGCTACTTGGGCCGGCAATGCGGTATTCTCACAAATGCAGCAGTTACTCGCTACTGAGGGTCGGCATGCCGCATTTATTAGGCTGATAAGAAGGAATCTCGGGGCGATAGCCGCGCCAGAGGTGCCAGCTCCCTGGATAAACAATAATATTCCGCCGTCTTTCCCGGCTGGTTCATCGGTTACCAGCGGTAACATTGTGTTGCAGCCATTCTACAACGGAGAAGAAAATACAATGCAATCAGGGGTTGATATAAGTATGTTAGCCGATACCGCATCAACTTCCGGCTATGTACCAGTATTATCAGCATCTGCCGCATTTGATGAACCACTTAGCCAAACAACTTATAATAACCTGATCACCCCATTTATTTTGCCATAAATTTTAATTGTATTACCATCTGAAATAATATCCTGTCCTGATTATATGAATTCCATATCAGATAAATTCTGGTATGCATTTTACTATTCTACCTTCAATTGATTTATTAACTACTGTAGAAATTAGAAAATAACTACAAGAGAAGGTGAATAGCAAATACATTTAATTTGCTGATCCTTTAATTATAGATTAATTTTGTAAAAATTGAGTGAAAAGATGAGAAGAATTTTGTTTGTGTTTGTGTTTATTGTTATTGCAATTTCAGGTAGAGCGCAGTATGAGAAAGCAACAATTGAAGCGACTGATCATTTAGTAAAAGAAAAATCAGGATTACATCCAAAAGACATAGAGGCTGTTTTTATAGGTTTCCGTAATCCGCCATCAAATGACGCTTTATGGCAGCCAATATTAACCAAAGTTTCAAAAAACGAGAGTGAAAATGATGAACTTCTTGAAAAAATAAAGGAAGAGAAATTCAAATTAAGGTCTGGTGCAGTACCCACCCCGAAATCTGCCGAGAAGACTACTGCAGTTCCTAAATCTCCTGTTGTCGGCACCAATTTTGCAGGTATCAACAATTCAGCCAGCATGACACCACTGGATAATACCATAGCGATATCGGACAAAGATACAATAGTAGCAATGGCAAATTCCCAGGTCCAATATTATTCGTCTACCGGTACGAGTTTATATAATAAAAATTTATGGAACTTTGTAGGAGATGGTACCCTGACAAATGATTTATGCGACCCTAAAGTAATCTGGGACAACAAGGCAAGGAGGTTTATTTGTTATTGCCAGGTCTGCGATCTGGTAGCTGGCCATTCAAAAATAGTTTGTGGTTTTTCAAAGACGAGCAACCCAATGGACGGATGGTATTTTTATGAATTCAGCGGTGACCCACTTGGGGTAGGAGATATATGGGATTATCCAAAAATGGCTGTATCCACCGATGAATTATTTGTTACCGGGAATTTATTTGCGGCTAACAGCGGCCCATTCGACCAATCAGTTATTCTGCAGATTCAGAAAACACCCTGTTTCAGCGGAGCAACACCACTTACCAAATTATGGTCAGGGATTAACAGCGGATCAATTACTCCTTTTACTATTATGCCACTAGGTTATGGTCAGAGCGGCAGTTACGGGCCTGGTATCTATGCAGTATCATTTACCGGTAATGATTTTGTGGGAGGACATTTAGGACTATATGATATTACCAATAAAATTGGTGGTACACCCGCAGCAGTATTGAATACCTATGATATTCCTATACCCGGATATAGCGCTCCATCTAATGCTCCACAAATGGGTGGTTCGCTGCCCTTGAATACTGGCGATCAGCGTGTTCTGGACGGATTTTATCTCAAAAAAACTGCTCATTTTGTTCATAATATTGATGCGGGCAGCGGATACTGCGGATTTGATTATTTCAGATTGGATTTACCTTCATTAACAGTTACAACCGAAGCAACACTTGCTAACGTAGGTACAAGTGATTATTGTTATCCTGCCATTGCATCTGCAGTAAATGATTCAGTAGATAATTCTGTAGTAATTGCATTTAATGAAACAAGTTCGTCTTTATATCCTAGGACTTGTGTAGTTGCCTGTGACAAGAACGGTACATATTCAGCGCCGGTAGTTGTAAAAAGTGGATTAAGCTTTATAAATTATGGCTTTGGCGGTACTTCAGAAAGATGGGGCGACTATACTGGTATGTGCAAACGTTTTGGTGACCCAACAGCATCGGTATGGATGGCCGGAATGTATGGAGGTGCTGCCCCGACACATAAATGGATGCAATGGATAGCAAAAATTACTCCAAAAAATGTAGGTGTGGATCCTGTTGCAATAGAAAAAACCAACGCTCAGGTATTTCCCAATCCTGTTACCGACAGGTATGAAGTAAAGTTTGATATTACTGAAAGGCAAAGTATTATTATTAATCTTACTGACATGCAAGGGCGTACTATTGTTCAATTATATGAAGGGATTGTTGAAGTTGGTGCAAATAGTTTCTCCTTTGAGAAGGGTAGCCTTGCCAACGGAATTTATTCACTGAATATCGTTGGTGCTAATACCAATATAAAGAATGAAAAGATCGTTATCAGTGGTAAATAATACCTGCGGACTGTTTTTTATTTTGTTCTGCCTGTTTACTATTTCTGCAAATGGGCAGGGAAAGGTGGTTATTGATAAAAAGCCAGATGCTACTGTAACTCAAAATAAGCCAGTTAAAGCAAAGCGGGTAAAAGGTCACATTTCAAAACACATTAAAACACAAAACCCTCCGCTCAGAAAAGCTTATGATAGTCCATCGCAAGACGATAAAAAGCTTAAAGAAATTAAAGAAAAAAAGGCCAGGGAAAGGGGCATGAAATAAATAAAGAATTTAAAAAAGCGAAGCAACAGCTTCGCTTTTTTGTGGATGGTTATTACTAATACGATGAAAATTGTTACTTAGAAATTGGAACATAATGCAAGCAAAGGATAAAACAAAGTGCACCATTTCATATGGTTATGAAAGGAGGACCTCAATGCGTATTTACCTTCAGCATAACATTATCCCTGGAGCAATAGTAAAAAAGTGAATTTTCACATTCAACAGTAAAGAAAATCGATATGCTATTGAATGGTATCAATACGTATCTGGTCCGGTTATATCCGGTGTAACTACAAAGTCAATCACAGCTTAACCTTTCTTCAAAAACAGCAACTGCCCATAATGCGATGCAAGGTGAATGGTGCGGGTCATCAGCACATTAAGCCTGTTGCGGTTTGGTTCTTTTGCAAAATCTTCTTCCGATACTGCAGTATGCTTGTGCAACCATTCTTCGGGCTGCAAAGTGGCCATACCTGTTGTTAAGGTTTCATTTACAGTATTCCAATCGCTGCGCAGTTGAGCAATTGATGGAAATTCCTTGCCCGACTTATCAGGGTTCTTAAAAAATGCTTCATGAAAATGGGTATATTTCATTTCTCCAAAGCCCAGCAGCGACACCAGATGATCGTGTGCTGCGACAAGGTGGCCTAAGATATAAACACCGGTATTCCTGCCAGGAGATACTTCGCCCTGCAACTCTTCATCGGTAAGGCTATCGAATAATTTGCTGGTACGCGTTAAAGTCATTGTAAAGTTATCTACAACTATTTTTACGGCTATTTGTAATTGCTGATCCATAAATATATATTTAATCGTGAGTTTCAGGTGTTAAAATTAGTACTTACTCCCCGATCTCCGTTGATAAGTGTATAGTAAAATCTTATGCAGCAATAAGGAATAAACGGCCTGTTACCAGTCTTTTTTATCCTGTTTCGGCTCACTTAGCATTCCTTTCTTAAACACATCAATAAGCGCTGACAACTTATCTGATGCCTGCTCCTTCAGATATCTGTCACCCTTGTCATCTTCTAACTCATTATAACCAGTAGTTCTTGGGGATATTCCTTTTACACCTCTGTTTATTACAAGATGATAAACAATGTTATCAATACGGAATTTGTATCTGCCTTCCTTTAACCAGACATGAAATTTGAATTCTATCAGTCCATCATCAATCCAGTAAGTTAAGTACTTTTTCTTGTCTACTTTAACTGCAGTACTATTCACTATTGTGTATTCTTTATCATCAAAACTGATGTTGTTGTCCACCGTTTTCATGTTTGCCAGTACCCAGGTCTTGGATCTTTTAAAAAGATCAGCCTGAGTTAAACCAGGCAGCTGAACAACTTCCTCATAATAGCTGTCTCCGCTTACTTCATCTTTCTTAAGGACAAGAGATTCGTCCTGTCCAAATGACTGAAAGCAGGTCAGGATCAGCAGGTAACCCAAAAGGAGGTATTTTTTCATAAAAGTTTATATTATGCAGGCAAATGTAGCAAAATATCGTCAGCGTGTATTTATGCTTAAATTATTATTCCGGTAGTTTTAATTGACAAAGTAGCCACATACACTATTGTATAACTAACAGATCCTGAATTTCATTTTGGTTTTCCCGGTCAATGAGCCATCAAGAGTTAATCTTTTTGGCTTTTATGAAATTGAAATAAAATAATGATTCAGTTCGCTGTCTTAGCTAAGGTAAAAGTTATGAAGGGAGTTAACAAGATCAAAATCAAATTTACATTTACACTACAATTTCTGCATTTCAAAATCTACATCATTTAGATCTACAATAACTGTTTGGTTATTATCTGATAGAAGCACATAATCAAATGGCGGACAAATACTATAAAAGTTATCTTTCCAAGCTACGAACATATCAAATCTTGCATCAGTAAGTTGTAAACTACTTCCTGTAAGCAAATCTGTCACTTTTTCCTGATGAGGTTTGCATATTATTTTGTGTGTAGATATTTTATCAGGATAACAAACTCTACTACTTGCTCCATTACAATCTGCTCCATTGCCATACACTTCTAAAGATTCATCAAACTCACAAATTAAGAACTCAACCAGAATTTCCCACTTAGATTGCAGCCAATCATTCATCAATTCTTCAATTGCTGTTGCATCATTAGGATAGGAGGCTACAAAAAGCATAAATGCATCCCATGATGAAAGTAGAAAAGTTCGATAGTTTTTGATAGCTCTATTAACCTTCATTTTATTACATTTCATACAGAAGAAGCTGAACAACTTCCTCATAATAGCTGTCTCCGCTTACTTCATCTTTCTTAAGGACAAGTGATTCGTCCTGTCCAAATGATTGAAAGCAGGTCAGGATCAGCAGGTAACCCAAAAGGAGGTATTTTTTCATAAAAGTTTATATTATGCTGGCAAATGTAGCAAAATATCGTCAGCGTGTATTTATGCTTAAATTATTATTCCGGTAGTTTTAATTGACAAAGTTGCCATAAACACTATTGTATAACTAACAGATCATGAATTTTATTTTGGTTTTCCCGGTCAATGAGCCAAATCTTTATGACATCTATGAATATGAAAATGAAATAAACTTAAAATTAAGGCTGGGTTCTTGGTAGAGGCAAAAAGTGATAGAAGGGATAAACTATTCTTGGGAATTCATTTTCCTATAGTCCCTTGCACTCTATTCCATGCTCCTTCAATATTTCTATAACTTCCTGATCACTCTTTGGCTTAAAAGGAAATGTCATTTCTATCCTGACGTTAGGAATCACTATATATGTAATTGTAATTTCATTTTGATCAGGACCAATTAGAATAGAGGCATTTATTATTTCAGAATAATTGAGTTTGATGATCTGCCGGTATAGTGGCCTCACAATCTGAATATAATCAGAATAGAATTCAAGCCGCCGCATATAGTGAGCGTACAACAAGTAAAGAACTATAACTAAGCCTGTAACAACTAATAGTACAAGATACCACTTGTCGATACATTCTATAATTATTTTAAATGCAATGGTGGTAGCGAATGCCCACAAAATGATCAAACTAAGAATACTCTCTCTCAGTACATACTGTGGGATTGGTTTTTCATCCATAATGGCATGGCTTACTATGATTTTTATAAGATACTCAGCGCTAATTTCCTAAATCCAACGAAGCCCATATCTTCCTAACAACCAAACTGCCTCAAATGATGATCAGCATGTTTGTAAGCCAGCTGACCTACCTGTTCCTCTGTCATTTTTCCGAAAAAGGCATGAACGAAGTTCGGGTTAGAGTAATGGTCGTAGGCCTCAATCAGTGCAATCCATTTGGCCTTTTCTATAGCTATATCACCCGTTGTTTCGCTGATCCTGAATTCGGGAAGTGTGGGCGTATTGTGTGTGAGCGGGGCATCATCTTTAAGCACTTTTTTCAATGCCAAGCGGCCAAAGATGCGGCCAATGAATACCCTTGGGTAGTGATGCTTCCCTGAAGCCCACTCATCCCAGATGATGCAATGCTTCAGCATCTGGTACACATTCATTTTACCCCATTGGGCAGCGCTGTTTTCGTTCAGCATGTTTATACGGCCCACCAGTTCCTGCCGGGTAGTTTTATTCAGTACTGTTTTCATTATTTCTGTCTTGTTATGAGTTATCAGGTATCCGTTTCAATGTCTCCAGCAGGTAATGCCAGAATTTCTGAACAGAAGATATCTGTGCACATTCATCGGGTGAATGGGCGCCATTGATATTCGGGCCGAAGGAAATCATCTGAATATCGGGATAATTGGTGCCCAGAATGCCACATTCCAATCCGGCATGTACTGCATTTACATGTGCATGATCATTGAACAGTTCTGAGTACAAATTGGTCATCAGCTTCACTATCGGGGCATCGGGCTTTGGCGCCCATCCCGGATAGCTGCCAGCGCAGGCGATGTTGGCATCCATTAGTTCAAATGCGCTGCTGATGGCATCTTTCAGGTCGGTTTTCTCAGAGTCTACCGAGCTACGGGTCAGGCACTGCAGGCTATAAGCGCCATCGGCTACCAGCACACGGGCCAGGTTGTTGGAGCTTTGCACCAGCCCGCTGATTTCCGGGCTCATACGGTATATGCCATAGGGGCAGGTATAGATGGCTCGTAATAATTTATTCTGAAATGCCGTATTCATTACCTGTTCAGGCATTGCAGCAACCTCAGCAGAAATAGTAAGGTTAGGATCTGTTACCCGATATTCTTCATTTATAAAAACGGCTAGTTCTGTGAGTGTATCCTTCATCTTATCAGCCATATCTCTATCCACTACCACTACTGCCACCGATTCCCGGGGAATAGCATTCCTCAGGCTGCCGCCATTTATACTTGCTATGCCAGCACTACATTCCCGGGTAAGCTGCAGCAATATGCGGTTCATAATTTTATTGGCATTGGCCCTTCCCAGGTGTATATCCGCACCCGAATGCCCGCCAGTGAGGCCCTTCACCGAAATTGTAAATGCAGTATTGCCGTTTGGCTTCACCTGCTCATAATTTCCGGTAGCTGTAACATCAATCCCTCCAGCGCAACCTATGGTTAATTCATTATCAGCTTCGGTATCCAGATTAAGCATTGTTTTGCCAGCCAGTAATCCGCCTTTCAGTGATAATGCTCCGGTCATCCCTGTTTCTTCATCTATAGTAAACAGTGCTTCTATAGCCGGATGTGGAATATCAGTAGAAGACAATAAAGACATTATAGCTGCCACTCCGATACCATTGTCGGCGCCCAGCGTGGTGCCCCTGGCCCTTACCCAGTCGCCATCCACATACATTTCAATACCCTGCTTATCAAAATCGAATGTGGTGTCGCTGTTTTTCTGGTGCACCATATCCAGGTGGCTTTGCAGCACTATGGTCTGGCGGTTTTCCATTCCGGCAGACGCCGCTTTTTTTATGATCACATTTCCCACTTCATCTACATAAGTATCCAGTTTCAGGCCCTCACCAAAGGCTTTAATAAAGGCAATAACTCTTTCTTCTTTTTTAGATGGGCGTGGCACGGCATTAAGGTCGGCAAAATGATTCCAGAGTATTTTTGGTTCCAGTTGTCTGATTGGTTCGTTCATGTTCAATGAGATTTGATCATCTAAAGTAAGAATTATTGCCCGCAATAATGTACAAGGGTTAAATCACCCTCTGAGTTCTATTCATTTTGAAGCAAGGCTATGAAATCTATTCAAATTTCACCCATGCAATCCTTGCCTGCTTGCCGTGCCTGTTCTGCTCCACAATAATTACAGCATAGGTATTACTGTCTTTCCTGTAATCGGATGATTGCACAAAACAAAATGTATTGGCGGATTTGTCTTCAGGATCATCAAATAAATGGAAATAATTCAGTTTACCATTCTCCAGCCTGTAACAAATAGTACTGGTTTCTGAAACATTCGCTACTGCAATTAATTTATCTTCCTGGTTATCAATATTGAGGTTCTCAGGTAGTTCGTTATAAAGAATGTAACGGTTCTTAGGGGCATCTATATAATCGAATGTCAGAAACGCATTATTGTCCCACTGGCTAATAAGGGCTGGTGCATTTTTAAAATATCCCTTATTGCGCTCGGGCATATACAGCTTTGGGAACTTACTATCGGCACGTTGCTTTTTTCTGATTAAAAATCCATCCTTCTCGGCTCCGGTATCATTAAGAACAGAAACCCCAATTGGCCCCAGGTAGGTATTCGATGCACCGCCTGAGCCTCCTTTATATTCATAGGTTATCTGCCTGATTTCTTCCCACAAAACTGTTGTGGTATTATCCCTGTTCAGGGTCAAAAACTGTGGTATCCCCACATATTCATCCTGATTTTCGAAATGATTTTCCCCGAATCCTTTTATCCTTTTACCGCTTATAGGATGTTCATCACTAAGAGATAATGTTTCAGGGTCTATATTACTTAGCTCTATGCTGTAGTAGCTGATCGATTTTTCTTTTGTTTCCTTCACTGTCTTTATAAGGTTCAGTGTCAGCAGCCTTAGTTGATTAGAGTGATGATGGTACAACATTTGTGCTTTTGTTTCTCTAAGGTTTGCAGGAAAGGAAATTACCTTATGCTCAAAACGGCTGCTACCCTCATCCAGCCTGGATATAGTCAGGCTTGAAGTACCGCCCTTGCCGGTGTTATCATTTAAATTATAAGCGCTTATAAAAACCCTTTTATCTCCATCAACCACCGCTGTAAGATATTTAACAGACCCGGAGGTAACACCTGGTGCATTATAAGATGAAGTGGACATTTTTTTATGCTGGCCGTTATAGTGCACAACCCTTATTCCTTCGCTGCTGTCGTAGGCAAAATTGTTCATAAATATTACAGCATAGCAGTCGCTGCCCGGATCCTTCTCAATTGTTAAATCCGACATGTCAACGTTATCATATAGCATATAGCGCCCTTTAAATCCCGGCATCTCAGGCTGGTTGCCCATATCTACTTCATTTTTTACCGCACCTGTTTCGGGGTCCAGTTGTATCCTGTATAATGTTGGCTTCCGGTCATCAGCTTGTGCAATGAAAATCACTGGCTCACCTCCGATCTCAAAAACCGCTTTTATAACCGAAGATTGCATCTTTTTAGAATCCCAAAGCTTCCCTTCTATTGATTTAATGGCTATCTGTTTCCTTTTCTTATCGAAAACAGAAACTTCAATACCATCCTTTTTGGTAGAATGAAAAAAGAAGGTATTGCCATTAGTTAACTGCAGCACTTTGTTCCATCCAAACGACGGCTCCTCAAAAGGCTCGCTTTTCTCAAATACGACCAGTTGTGCATGTAGCTTGACCAAAACAGCAAATAATATTGCAGTAACAAATAACGATCTTTTCATAAAAAAGGAGTAATCAGGAAATGGGGGCTAATAACTGATATTAATCAAAAAGCTCACTTTGTTCATTCAAAAATAAGCTTCAAATATTTGTTTCTTCATTTTTTACAAATAAATTATTGAGGATACAGTGATACTATAGAAAATTGTAGCCAATAATGGCAATGTATTTTTATTCAGGTCACTGAAGCGGATATATAATTCTAACCTGATTTTAGTCCTAATGCGGATTTCTTTTTTAAATTTAGCCGGTTACTAATTAATAGAATTATCTATTTTCAATACCAAATAAGTATTTTATCAAACACAATGAACCACGAATTCCTAACGTAAATGGCCATACATCAGAATAATAGGTTAATAGGAAAAGCTGTAATCTACTTTGCTTTATCTGCTGCAATAACATGGTACTTCATTTATTGTGGTGCGTCATTGTATCATTTCGATATGCAAAAGATGTTGCTGTCCTGCTCCATTGCCGGCGCCAAATGGGGTATACAAATTTTGGCTGCACTTATGATGCTGAAAGATAAGCGTTGGCTATTTATAAATCGCATCGGCTTCACCTGCTATGTTGGTTCCTGCGTATTGTTACCCTTCTGTTTTGGCCCTCTGAGAAATATACTTCCGGGGAATGCGTTTCTTCTCTCTCTTATTGCAGCAGTGCTGCTCATGATTGTGCTTTATTATCGCAGTGTACGCTATTGTGAAATATCAATAATATGGTTCTTCTCATGGCTTGCGTGCCTTGCTACTGCAATTACTTTGCAGCTGACTGTGGTTTTTCATGTATTCTGAAGGGCAAGGAAAATAGAATAACCCTTTCTCTTATGCAGATTCACCCGGATAGTCTAATTCAATTTCAACCTGAAATTGATGGTAATAATAAATTAGCTGATTGCTGGAAAAAAATATTGTTATATTTTATTTGGCTTATTTTCGATATGGGAAACACATTATTCTAAAGTAACAGCAGCCTGATGAAGCAATACAATGTAAGATTTGATAAAACCATAAATTTGGTTTTGGCGATGATTTTCCCGCCATTACTTATTATGCCTGTAATTTATTTACTGGCTAAGTATGCACCAGGCTTACATGATTCGGAAATTGGTATAATCATTACAGTCATTATAGTATTGATTCTCGTTTTTACCCTGAATCTTGTAAAAAAGCTTTCGCCACAGGGCGTTCTTATACTTTATGAAGATCGTTTCGTCATGGAATTTCCTAATAGAGGCGCTTTTTCACCAGCCTCTTTCGAAGTGCAGATAAAGGACATACTTAATTGCTATGCCGGCGTCTCAAAAGCAGGTTATTATCTCCGGTTTATAACTAATAGCCTACCCGAAAAATTTAATCTTTCTGCTGGTTCAGCTAAGGAAGAAGACACTGAGGCTTTCGATGAGTTGATATTGTTGCTGGCAGCGATGATTGCTGCACAAGGGAAAACACTGGA
>CAIVEH010000041.1 GCA_903904855.1 uncultured Bacteroidota bacterium
AATATTTTAAAATTGCATTGTTTATAAATGTACGCTGTTATCTGTTTTCATTAAAAATACATTGTCGGTATCTGTGGCATATGTTCGCAACACGCCGGTAAATAATAAATGGCCATCATTTATCTGATTAATATCGGTAATGAATATAGATTGGTAGCTTAAAGGCAAGTCATTAATAGAGGAAGAACTAGCATCGGGCGCTACATTGTATAAAGTACATTTATAAAGAACTTTAGCCACCAGGCTATTATCGAAAACAGACACTAAAATATTTCCATCGGCTTTTTGAATGGCACTTGAAATAAAAGTGTTTCCGGAAGGCAAACTAATATAACTGGTATTGGTAACCCGGAAGGAGTCATCAGTTTTTAAAAGTTTAATACGGAATGGCGCGGCAAAGGTATTTTTATTGTAATATACAGTACTTATAATGTAATAACCACCGCCAGGGTTGCTAAATAAGGAGAATTGTTTTGTTGCATCTACATTTTCTGCAACAGAAATGCCACTTGTTGATTGAGTATCACTCCCGCCGCTTAAAGTATAGTTTCGGGTTAAAGTGCCCGAACTGCTTAAATGGTAAAATTTCAAAGTGCGGGTATCTAAGTAGTTCATATTCGAGGCATCGGTTAATTTGGAATACATGGTGCCAAAAATAAAACTGCCATCAGTTAATTCGACCAGAGAGTTAGCAACCTCAGAATTGTATAAATTGCCGAAAGGTAACTGATACCAGTTCCAGACCACGGTGCCTGCGGTCGTGATCATTGAAAGTCCAGGTCGAGTGTTTGTATTTACATTAGAGGCTGTGCAGTTTAACAGTATATTCCCATTTTTTGAAGGCCATATACTATTAACTGTTGTGCTGTCAGGCAATATATTGCTAAAAATAATTTTAGAATTGACAGCACCATCGGAACAATTTAATTTTAACAGGCACTGGATGTTTGAAGTATCATTGCCAAATAAATAAAGGTATTGGCCGGAACAAATAAAATTTTTATTGACAGGTAGCAAAAAGTTAAGGCCACCCGACCCGGCATAAAAGAAAAAGTGCACCTTCCAGATCACATCTCCCTGCAAATTTGTTTTCACTATAGCAATTCTGTTTTGGGGATTAGCCAAAGAATCATAATACCAGAAATAGATATTACCGGTATTATCGGTTGCAATTGTACCGGTTGTGGCAGATGAACCGGTATTAATACTCCAAACATGCACATTGAAGACTTTTAGAAAATCGGAACTGGAACCTGGTGTATTATGGGTTTTCTTACATGCTAAAAAACAGGCAAGAAAAGCTATTATTAATATTGTGAATATTTTGTTCATTACTTTTTGGCTGAGATCTGGAGTTGTTATTTAGTATTTTTTGTATTTACCTGGAGATTCTTATATTTTAAAATAAGGGAAGCCCCGAAATTGTATTGTGTATTATTGAGTTTGAAATCATCATCTACATAATAGAATTTAAACAGGTTTACCTGATTGCTGAAGCGGGTGCCTGCTTTGTTTACATTATCGGGGAAAACCGAATAGCGGGCGTTGGCAAACAGCATCAAACTTTTTACCTTGTAGCAGAGGCCTATAGCGCCAAAGTAACCTGTGGTATAGGTGTTGCGGTAGGGGGCCTGGTCGAGTATGTCTTTCAGTTGTTTACGGGTGGTGGTACTGAGATCGCTGGTAATGAACGAAAACACTGCGCCTGCCTGCACATAGGGCATGAACCGGTGCGTGGGAAAGTAATACTTGAGGGAGAGTGGTAAATCGCAGTTGATAAATTTTTCGGTGAAGTTGTCGTTGGCGCCCAGTACACTGTCGAGGGTATGCTGGTAGCTGCTGTTGCGGTAAGAGAATGCTGCCTCGATCCAAAGGTTATGAAATAGCTTTCTTTCGGCCTGCATGCCCAGCTGGTAGCCGTTAGTAGTTTTGTAAGTGGCAGGGGCCTGGCCATCCTCATAAACCACGGAATACCTGCTGCCTGAGGTTAGCTGTGGTGCGTTGAGCCCTGCACTGATACCAAAGGCAAACATGGGTATGGGTTTGTATTTCTCAAACACACTGATGAGGCGGTAGTCGTCTTTAAATTTATTGGGCACAAAGGTGGGGCTCAATTTCATGATTTTGCGGGCGGCCTCATCGGCGGCTTCCAGATTATCTATGGAGAGGTAGCAGAGAATGAGGTTTTTGTATGCGCTTATCTTATCGCCTTTATCGAGATGGCAATTGGCGAGGCAACTGGTGAGGAAAGTAATGGCTTCGTCATAATCGCCCTGGTCGAGGTCGGTCTGAGCATCTTTGAGGTGGGTGATGCAGGTGTCGGTCTGCGCACGGCCGGGGGCTGCGGCAAAGCAACAGAGGGTAAACAATATTATAGAAAGCAGTCGGTTCATAATTTTACTTTTTATACGGGATATCCTTACCCACATATAGGTTCCATTCGTCTTCGGTAAGTTTACGGGTTACTAAGGCATCGAGTTGTTTTTTAATGTCGGCCGATTTTATAGAGTAGCAACGCAGTGTATTATCGCTGCATGCTACAAAGAGGTAACCCTGTGGCGATAATGCAAACCCTTTTATGGGTTTGGTGATATCGCTGATCTCAATGGGTTTCTGGAGGAAGTCTCTGGCATTGTAAATATGCACCTGACGAACAGAGGTTGCCAAGGCTATAAGTCCGGATTCATCATCGGCTGATACAAATTCTATACTCTTGCTCTCAAAGAAATCCCTAACCAGTGTGCCATCACTGTTGAGCACGCACATCTTACCATTTGAAGACATAGCCAGTATGCGTTTTTTACCAGCAATATGAATAAGGCAATTGATACGGGCAGGGGCATTGCTGAGCACCGTAGTTATTTTGCCACCGTTTATGCTGCTGCTATAAATGATGCCATCTTCGCAACCGGCAAAAACAGTTGTATAATCGGCAGATAACAGTA
This sequence comes from uncultured Bacteroidota bacterium, assembly GCA_903904855.1. Lineage (GTDB taxonomy): Bacteria > Bacteroidota > Bacteroidia > Chitinophagales > Chitinophagaceae > Nemorincola. Next base: position 2,946 of record CAIVEH010000041.1, read on the forward strand.
TGGCCCTGATGCGCGAAGGGAATTTTAAGTGATGCTGTGCTACATTGTTTTTCCAGATAATAGCGGCGCTGTCTCTGCCGCCTGTAACCACCAGGCTGCCATCGGCACTGAAAGCGGCAGCCCGCACCAGGTCGGTATGGCCCGAAAGTGAGGCTGAACCGGAGGTATTGTTCCAGATGCGGATACTGAAATCATCGTAGCCGGTAACGGCATAGCGGCTATCTTCGCTCAGATAAGCTGAGGTGAATGGATCGCCTTTCAATGCTGCGGCAGCGCCTTTTGTGTTGCCGGGCGCATTAAAATGAGTTAACGTTCCATCGCCAGATATAACGGACACTGCCCCATCGGACGCCATGTGCATTGCTTTGGTTTCAGATTCGAGTATGGCTACCGGAGGGTAGTTGCCTGGGTTTAGTTTTTTGAGGCTCTGAAACAGGGCATTGTAAATCTGCGGGTCCTGTGTATTGCCCTTATTATCGAGCGCAATAGTAAATGCCTGTGAAGCCAGTAATGCAGATAGCTGAGGGTCGTTTTTCACCTGCAGCGCTTTAAAAGCCAGGTTCTGACTTACGGAAACCAGGCGGAGCCTGTCGGCCTCGGCTTTAGCTTTTTCGGCAAGTGTTTTTTCGTTTTCGGCCTGAGCTTTGGCAGTTTTTGCCAGTGCCTCGGCACTTTGAGCTTTTACCTTTTCGGCATCGGCTAACTCTTTCTGGCGTTTTGCATTTTCGGCTTCCTGCTGGGCGCGGAGTTTCTGCTGGCCGGCAATAACAGCCGAGGAATCGGCAATCTGCTTTTGAAGCTCTGCAAATTTCTCTTCACTCAGAGCTTTCTTAGCAGCATCCAAAGCCTGGATTTTGGCTTTATCGGCCTGCTCTTTCTGGTTCTGGGCTTCAACAGTTTTCTGCTGGGCTATTTTTGTCTGGGCAAGGGCTACATCTTTTTGTGCCCTGGCATCCTGCCATTGTATAGTAATAATAATGAGGACTACAATAAGCGCAATGATTACCGCTGCGATCCGCATATTGCGGGTCCTTCTTTTTCTTCTCAGTTCGCGGCGGCTGTCGTTGATGAGCCTTAATTCTTCTTCGGTAGGGGTAAGCCTGCTTATAGAAGCCTCAATGCGTGCCAGTTGGCGGTGGCTGAAGAGCTCCTGCTGGTCTTTTTTAGCATTTACCTGGTTCTTAATAATACGCCTTACCTCCAGCAGTTCTATTTCATCTTCAGAGCGTTTGGCGGCTATTTTCTTAGCGAGGGTATCGTGCGCCAGTTCGTATATATCGCCTTCATCTGAGCGGCGCAATATGCGGCTGTTGACAAAGGCAACAACCGTGTCGGTAACCAGTTTTTTATCTTTGCCGGCCAATCTTGCGATAAGCTCAGTCATAGATATGGGCTCCTTGGTTCCTTCAAGTGTTGCGAAAGGGGAGAGTACCGACCAGATATCATCGGTAGTGACGGGTTTGCTTTGTGTACTCAGGTTTTTGCTGATGGCTTTTACCTGTTCTTCGAGGAAGTCGAGGAGCACGTCGCCGATGTCACCCATCTGCTTTATGGTATCGAGGCTAAAGACTGCATCGGCCTGGCGGGTTTCATCATTGGTAGTATGCAGGTATAATTTATCGAGAAACACCTGCAGATAGGGTAGTTGTATGGTAAGCGTTTTATCGCTGCCCTTTATTTTATCGAATATGGCTTCTGTAATTGCTTTTTCCTCGCCGTTCTTCAGGCTGATGTTGGAACCTTTAAGTTGTGTAACACCTTTAATGACCTGGTTTACCTTATCAATGTTCATTGGCTCCACACGCAGCTTTTTGCGCATGAGCTCAGGGATTGCTTTTTCGAAATCGCCAAGGTAACCAAGATATTCTTCGCGTATACTGAAGATGATCTTTACCGGTTGCTCCACCATCAATATTTCCCTGACTGTATCAATGAATTTAGCCTGTTCTTCTTTTGTGCCGAGGATAAAGAGCTCTTCAAACTGATCGAAGATGAGGTAGATAGGGCGGAACGAATCGAGGTAGATGGCCTTAAAGGATTTTGCAATGGCTGATAGTGGTTTGGTAATTGCAACGGTGCCTGGTTCATCGTCAAAAAGTTCAGAGAGATCAATATCATCAGCGCCTGAGGCACCAGCGCCGCCAGCATCTGCAATTGCACGATCAAAAGAGTTATTGAGGTTATTGCCACGACGGATAAATAAAGCCAGCCAGTCGTGGGACTGAAACCTGCCGGCAAGACCGCACTGAATCAGACTGGTTTTACCAGTACCCGAGGCGCCATAGATCATCAGCAGATTGGACTGGAACACCATCTGGTAGAGGGCATTGATTTCCTCATCACGCCCGAAAAAGAGGCTGGTGTCCTCTTTGTTGTAGGCATCCAGAAATTTAAATGGATATATTTTGCTCATTCCCTTTTGTCTGAATTTCTATTTGTCTGAATTTCTATTTGTCTGAATTTCTATTTTGTTTGAGTACTTCTATTTATTTATAAATCATCTAATGATGAAAGATCTATTGTATCTGAACCGGCGGTATCACCAACAATTGTTTTTTTAGCTTCCCTGAACAGGTGGAATACCGAATCGAGTTTTAATTTTTTGCGTTTATCTTTATCTTCCATTATTTCATTGATGGGGGTTCCTGATTTTAATACATCAGTAAAGGAGATACACTCAATACTGTTGTCTTCGAGAAAGCAGTAATTGAGGTTGTTATCGTCCATATCCAGCGAACTGAAAAAGCAGATTTTTACGCCACCTTCAAATGTCAGCGCATTAAGGTCGATTACAAAAGGGAACAGATTAATGCCACTGAGGTAGTTGCCCTTGTATAGTAGAATAGCATCGGTGCTGATAGGTTTGTCAAGATAATTGAGCCGTTCAGGGTTGATATTGGTCTTGCTGTCGAAACCGAGGGAAATAAAATTGTGCAGGTACCTGGGTTGTGTGTGGCGGGTTTCTTCGTAGCCAATACTCTTAATAGAAACCATTTTATAGACCGAGAAGAAACTGACAACAGCCAGCAGGTCTGTAAGGCTGGTTTCGGCAGTAGCGCAGTTAGGAATGGTGTAGCGGTCTTTGTCAGGTGTTTCGCTGATGAGTTCCAGCTTTTCACATGACTTCATAAAAGAACTATCCGGCTGGAGCTGGCTTATGAAATCGGATAATTCGGGCAGGGGTAATTGGAGGTTGTTATTTTTATAAATGGCGAACAGGCAGCCAAGCAGGCTTACATACTCCTTATAATTGAGTTCGATCCAGTTTTCAAAGAATTGGGCCAGTTTTTCAGACTGCTCGGGTGTGATTGTGAATTCCTGTTCCTTCTTTCTGTTCCAGAAATCAGACAGTAGCGCAAAGCAAATTATTTGAATGGTACGTTTTGCGGTAAGGATGCAGGTATCAATATAGTTGTGTTGTTTACTGTCGGAAATCTGTTCTTTGCCAATGGCCATCAGTTTGCGCAACTGAATACCTATTACGCCAACATAATTACTTGCTATTATTTCCTTGGCCTTGTTACTGAGGTCGGCTAACTGATACCATTCGGGTTTGCTTTTTACAAGATCGAGGTATTTGACAGCGATAGGGCAGTAGGGCTTGATGGCATTCATCAGTTCTTTCGTCAGATATTCATTAAAAGGCCTGTTTTCTACAACCGTACCGAAGGTTGCGTTCTGAATAACCCCTATGTTAAATATCTTTTCGCCGGTTTGAATAGTTTGAGCGCCGCCTGCTGCATCCATGTCTTAGTATCTTGGTTTTATTGCTTAAAAATTTGCTGTGCCGATATTTTCAATGTTAAAAATCTTATCAGCATTCTGATTGGTAGTAGTAGAATTATTTACTGTAACAGTGCTGTTTACATTACCCGAAATTGCGAGGTTATCATTACCAGTAATAGTTATAGGAGCTACAGCATTTGCCGGGTGCTCATTGCTTGCAAACTTCACTGTTTCAAGCCGTTCCAGTTCTTTGTTGAATTGTCCCCACAGGTCATTGGCATCTTTGAAATTGCTGATGAAGTGGCCCATATCCAAAAGTTTCTTTTTGAACTGTATAAGGCTGTCCTCCACGGTTCCATCAGTTTCTTTGAAGTAGGTAAATATGAACGGTTTTTGTGTGGCTACAAACTGGCCGAAAGCCTTTTCAAATTCTTCGGCGGTATACATGCCCATTTTAGTATAACCGAGCAAAATAAATAAATCAGCACCAGTAACAAATTTGTTATATTCACTTTGCGATCCCGTAGCCGACATGCGGGCCGAGATGTCTTCCCAGATATCAAGGTGCAGGAAAATGCCTTTATCAAACCAGGCTTTACACTTTCGGTAGATTTCTTTTTCGAACAGATCCCGTTCGGGTTTCAACTCAAAGGAGGATGCGAGGAATATCTTTAATTTCTGCATAATTATTAGATTTTTAGCAGCAAATTATTTTGTTTGAGGTTAAAAAACAATGCTTAAAGTCAAAGATAATAATACCTTTTATTAAAGCAAATAAATATTAGGAAATTTTTCAACTACGTAAATAAAAATTGATTATATTGTATTGTCAAAGTAGTAATGCGGGTTTACTGAGTATAGTTGTTGAATACCAGACTTGTGTAGAGCAAAATACCAGGCTTGTCTATACGTTTGAAAATATTAATTATGTAGATTATAATTCCAATTGCAATATTGGTTTATCGACTAATCAAATTATATTTGGCTTTCAAAACTCAAATAGATATGATATCAGAAGAGGAATATTTAAAAATCCGGATCGATGACCAGATTGATTGGTATAACAGAAAATCGAAATTGAATAAGAATTATAATTTGCGGTCAAAAGCGTGCATTATAATTTGTTCAGCTTTAATTTCAGCTATATCAGGGTTCTCATTTGATTTTAGCCCAACTTTAAAAAGTATACTTCTGGGAGGGTTGGGAACCTTAATAGCAGTACTTTCGGGATTGTCAAATCTATTGAAATTCAGTGAGAAATGGGCCCAGTACAGGACCACTGCAGAAGCTCTTACACAGGAGAAAATGTTGTTCTGCACACTTACCGGGCCATATGCCGGGGTAAAAGAACCGTTTAAAATTTTAGTTGAACGAACCGAAGCGCTGCTTAGCAAAGAATCTTCTTCGTGGAGCCAGTATGTGAATAAAGAAAACGAGAAATAAACTTTAATATTTTATATTGAATCGGTATAATATATAGCCGGTTACTTTTGGAATGCGTGGCTATAATGAGCTTATAGCTTAAGAGTTTAACTTAAAGTATTGCAATGCAATTGCCTATAGTTGTTGCCATAAAATATCCTGGTAATTGACTTATTAAGATTGGTACCTTGTATATTGGAATACTGGTTGATGAGCGTTCAGCCTTGAAGGCATAGAATGTCACTTCGGAATAAGATATATATTATCCGGGACAACAAAATCTTTAATGCAATTCCATGATAGATAACTAAAAATAAAAACCCCTGCATTTCGTGCAGGGGTTTTGAAATATACTTGTTTCTTTTATTATTTCTTAGCTGCTGGCTTAGCTGCTGCTGCGGCCGGCGCTGCCTTGGCTGCTGGCGCTGCTTTACCTGCTGGCGCTGCTGCTTCGGTATCGGCCTGGCGGAGTGCGCGGGTCGTTACAACTGAGGCGATAGGAATACGAGGTGAATTGAGGATCTCCATATTCTCTGCTGTAACATCCTGAACGCGGATATTGCCATGCAATTGAAGGTTATCGATGTTCACAACAATATGCTCAGCGAGATGCTTAGGAAGAGTACGTACATGAAGTGATTTGATTTTCAACTCCAGACGGCCACCATCTTTTACACCTTGTGCCTGACCAACAAACTTAATTGGCAATGTTGCAACTACCTTGCGGTCTTCAACAAGTTCCAGGAAGTCGATATGGTTCAGTTCGTCGGTTACCACATCAAACTGTATGTCCTTCATAATAGTACGGTAGTTTTTACCTTCTACAGTAATATCGGCAATCTGGAATTCTGGTGTGTACACGAGTGTACGGAACGCAATTACAGGTGCATGGAAATGGACAGTTTCTGTACCTCCGTATATTACGGCAGGTACCATGTCTTCAGAACGGAGATGGCGCGTAGCTTTTTTGCCAAGGTCGGTCCTTTTTTTACCTTCAATTTTTACACTTTTCATTTTTAGTGTTTTTTTGTTCCAGAGACGGGCGCATATCCACCAAACATCCGGTCTGAAATCGTTTTTTAAAAATGGCCCTTTAATGTGCTTTTATGAAAATGTGTAATTTTCCGGTACAGCCATTGTTTTTAAAGGGGGCGGATTTTTTTGTATAAACAGTCGTTTTATTAGTCGTTAGTCGTAAGTCTAAAGTAGTTAGTTAAACGATCTTCAGACACGAACTTTTTATCTCAAATCGCAGCGAAAAATGCTGAGAACTTGAGAACAAGCTAAGCCCCTTCAGGGGTTTGGGGTTTATTTTCTGTTACTATGAATAAACAAAGAACTTATTGACTTATTCTCGAAAGTGTTGCGGATGGCAATTGCGAACAATTCGCCGGTTGGCAATACTTTTATTTTACTTACATCTGTCCTTTTCAGTGGTATTGTGTCGCAAACAACCAGTTCTTCGAGCTGGGAATTGGCGATATTTTCATAAGCGTTACCACTCAGAACCGGGTGTGTGCAAAATGCACGTACTGATAGTGCACCCCTTTCTTTAAGTATTGCCGCCGATTTACACAATGTACCAGCAGTATCACAAATATCATCTATCAACACTACATTTCTGCCTGTAACATCACCTATTACCGTCATAGAAGCGATCTCGTTGGCGCGCTTGCGTTGCTTGTCGCAGATAACCATATCTGTTTCAAAATACTTGGCAACTTCACGCACCCTGTTGGTACTTCCTACATCGGGGGCCGCAAAGATAAGGTTTTCTATCTTTAGTTTTTCAATGTATGGAATAAAAATTGCGGAAGAATCGAGGTGATCCACCGGGATATCAAAAAATCCCTGTATCTGTGGTGCATGGAGGTCCATGGTCATCACCCTGTTGGCGCCTGCTACGGTGAGCAGATTGGCAACCAGTTTACTGGCAATAGCCACCCTGGGCTTGTCTTTTCTGTCCTGCCTGGCGAAGCCGAAATAAGGGATAACGGCTGTGATATAACCAGCAGAAGCCCTGCGAGCAGCATCAATCATCATCAGCAGTTCCATGAGGTTATCGGACGGAGAGAATGTTGCCTGTACAAGGAAAACATAATCGCCACGGATAGACTCATTGAAAACCGGTTGAAATTCGCCATCGCTGAACTTCTGTATGCTCAGTGCGCCAAGTGATTTACCGTAAGATTTGGCTATTTTTTCCGCAAGATATTTGGATGCGGTGCCCGAAAATATTTTTACTGAAGAATCCATAATCGTGTTATGGGTTGCAAAGTTAGGTATCCCGAACCTGAATAATTAAGGTATTTATCCACAAGTTTTAGCAGTCATTCAATATGAAAATGTGCATTACTTTGTATTTTTAATAAAATATTTATTTACTTTGCATTTGGATTATGATTTATAGAACAATTAAAAGACTAACAGATGAGCACTTATTCAAGAGAGAAGTTACACCAGGCTTTAAAGCATTTCTTCGGGTATGATGAATTCAGACTTACCCAGCTTCCCATTATTGAAAATGTACTGAACGGCGAAGACACACTCGCCATTATGCCTACTGGGGCGGGTAAATCTATTTGCTACCAGTTGCCGGCTGTGTTGATGCCTGGAATTACAATTGTAGTGTCACCGCTTATTGCTTTGATGAAAGACCAGGTAGATGCACTGGTTGCCAATGGCATCAATGCTGCCTTCCTCAATTCATCACAATCAACCGACGAACAGCAAAGGGTAATAAAAGGGGCACAGGATGGTAAAATAAAACTTCTTTATATAGCGCCTGAGCGTATACCTGCCAATCCGGAAACCTTTTTTACTTTTCTGCGGAAACTCAATCCATCATTGTTTGCCATAGATGAGGCGCATTGTATTTCATCATGGGGTCACGACTTCCGCCCGGAATATCTGAAACTGGCGGTGCTGAAAAAAGAGTTCCCAACTATTCCTGTTATAGCCCTCACGGCAAGCGCTGATAAAGTAACCCAGCAGGATATAGTAAAACGGCTGGATTTGCGAACTCCCAAGGAATTTGTGTCCAGTTTCAACCGGCCTAACATACATTATTATATATACCCTAAGAAGAATGTTTTCGACAAGATTTTAGCCTACCTCAAAAAACACAAAGAAGACAGCGGAATAATATATGCCCTTTCTCGTGCATCTACTGAAGATATAGCCGGTAAGCTGCATGAGGCAGGGATAAAGGCTGCCCACTACCATGCCGGTATGGATTCAGCCGAGCGCAGCAGGGTACAGGAGGCTTTTCAGCGTGATGAGTACAAAGTAATAGTCGCCACTATAGCCTTTGGTATGGGTATTGATAAATCGAATGTTCGGTTTGTAATCCATCATGACGTGTCGAAAAATGTAGAAGGGTATTACCAGGAAACAGGCAGGGCAGGGCGCGACGGACTAAAAAGTGATGCTATACTGTATTACTCTTATGGAGATATTATTAAGCTGAAAAAATTTGCGGAGATTGAGGGCAATCCGCAGCAATCAGCCATATCACAAAAAAAACTGCAACTGATGCAGGATTATTGCGAGCATGAAGGTTGCAGGCGACAGTACCTGATGCAGTATTTCGGCGAGCAGTTTCCTGCATATTGTGGCAGTTGCGATTACTGCATGAGTTCGCTGGAAGAAAAGGACGCAACTGTAGATGCCCAAAAATTACTATCGGCCATTAGCAGGACAGGGGAGCGATATGGTGCCGGGTATATTATAGATTTTATAAGAGGTTCGGCGAGTGAAAAGATTCAGCCGTTGCATAAAGAACTGAAGACCTATGGCATAGGCAAAGACCTGAAAAGGGAACAATGGCAATGGATGATTCAGCAATTGCTATACCATCACTTCCTGGATAAAATAGATGATCAGTTTGCCACTCTGAAACTGAATGATAAAAGCTGGAAACTGCTGAAAGGGGAAACCCAACTGAAACTGATACTGAAAAAAGAAAAGGTAGAGGAACAGGAGGAGGTGGAAGACCTTGGGTATGATATTGGCCTGTTCAAAGAACTGAAGGTGCTTAGAAATGAAATTGCAGAGCGGGAAAACGTGCCTGCCTACAACATTCTATCAGATAACTCACTAATAGAACTGGCTACTTATTTCCCTCAGAACGCGAACGAACTGAAGCAGATATCCGGCTTCGGTGATTATAAAGTAAGCAGGTATGGGGCGCACTTTCTTAAAGTTGTAAAAGAGTATGCTGAGGTTCACAAGCTAAGCTCAAAAATGCATTTTAAGCAGCCCAAGAAGGAAACCAAACCCCGTGCCGAACGTGCTGCAAAGCCTGCTACCAACAGCACTATGAAGGTGAGTTTTGATATGTTTAAAGAGGGTATGAGTATTGCTGAAATAGCTGTGAAACGCAGCCTTGCCCCCACAACTATTGAAACCCACCTGGCGGCCTATGTCTCAGCCGGCGAACTGGATATTAACCGATTTGTAAGCAAGGAGAAACTGGAAAAAATACTGGCTACCATAAAATTATCGGGCCAATCAACTGCATTGAAACCCATAAAAGACCTGCTGGATGATGAATATACCTTTGGAGAGATCAGGATGGCACTGGAGTATTATAAAAAGGTAAATCAGTAACCAGGATTTATTTTAATAAATAATATCGATTATAGGCATCTTCCTGATATTATGATATGAATCATTATACCCCGTTCTGATTTTACATTTACCTTTGCACCCGAATCAAAAATCAATCTCAATTATTATGGATTTCCGGACAGAAAAAGACACAATGGGCGAGGTGAAAGTGCCTGTTACTGCTTATTATGGCGCACAGACACAGCGCTCGATTGATAATTTTAAAATAGCACAGGATATTAACAGGATGCCCAAAGAGATAATCAAGGCATTTGCTTACCTGAAAAAAGCAGCAGCTATCACCAATTGCCAGCTCGGTGTATTGCCTCAGGAAAAAAGTGATATTATAGGCACTGTTTGTGATGAAATACTGGAAGGTAAACTGGATAACGAATTTCCACTTGTCGTTTGGCAAACAGGCTCAGGTACCCAGAGCAATATGAATGTAAATGAGGTGGTGGCTTACCGCGCTCATGTATTGCATGGCGGCCAGCTTACCGATAAGGAAAAATTCATTCATCCTAATGATGATGTCAATAAGTCGCAATCATCCAATGATACCTTCCCTACGGCTATGCATATAGCTGCCTATAAAATGCTGGTAGATTGCACAATCCCTGGCATTAAGAAGTTGAGAGATACACTCGCAAAAAAGTCGAAAGACTTTATGCATGTAGTAAAGATTGGGCGTACCCATTTCATGGATGCCACACCACTTACAGTAGGCCAGGAGTTAAGTGGCTATGTATCGCAATTGGATCATGGTCTGCGTGCCATCAATAATACACTTGCACATCTCAGCGAGCTTGCCCTTGGCGGCACAGCGGTTGGTACAGGTATCAATACGCCAAAAGGGTATGCTGTTAAAGTGGCCGAAAATATTGCGACACTCACTGGCCTGCCATTTATTACTGCAGAAAATAAATTTGAGAGTCTCGCAGCTCATGATGCGATTGTTGAAACTCATGGTGCACTGAAGATGGTGGCAGTAAGTCTTATGAAGATTGCCAACGACATCCGTATGCTGAGTTCCGGCCCACGTTCCGGCATAGGCGAACTGCATATACCAGATAATGAGCCGGGATCATCAATTATGCCCGGTAAAGTAAACCCTACACAGTGCGAGGCATTGACAATGATAGCTGCACAGGTTATGGGTAATGATGTGGCGATAGGTATAGGCGGCGCCACCGGCCATTTCGAACTGAATGTGTTTAAACCAGTTATGATCTACAACTTCCTGCACAGTGCACGGCTGATAGGAGAGGGTTGTGTTTCTTTCAATGATAAATGTGCTGAAGGACTTGAGCCAATTGAAAAGAACATCAAAGAGCACGTAAATAATTCATTGATGCTGGTTACTGCTCTGAATACCAAGATTGGTTATTACAAAGCTGCCGAAATAGCTCAGACTGCTCATAAGCAAGGTAAAACCCTGAAGCAGACTGCCATCGATCTTGGCTATGTTACTGCAGAGCAGTTTGACCAGTGGGTAGATCCTAAGGATATGGTTGGTGAACTAAACTGATTTTTGAATTAATAATTATTTTTAATGCCCTGCTTTCGGTGAATGCAGGGCATTTTTGTATCTGTTGCAGATGAAGAAATAAGTCTTAAGGGCATTTATGCACAATGATTATATAATAATCCGCTATCAATATCCTTAAAATAGTTTTCAATAAATATGATTCAACATCTGAAAAGGCACTGTGGGCATAGATTTGAGAACTTTTTAAAAGTTCTAATCTCACTCACTTAACGATAATATTGCTAGAAGTATATTATAATAATAAATCAGCTAGTGTATATAAAGGATGATTCCTGACTTCTTTCAAGAATGAACAATTTTTGAAACCCTTTTATTCATCCGCATCCGGAGTTTCCTGCAGTTCATCTTCTTTCTTTCCTTTGCCCAGATGTATCTTGGGTTTATCTTCTGTGCCGGTAATGGTCATTGGAATACCTATAATACCCATAGGTGGCAATCCGAGTCTGAACTTCAGATTCAGTTCGTTGCTAAAGCTTACCTGTCCGCTGAACTTGGCCCTGAATACAGCCACCTTCATTTTGGTTTGCTCTATGGTGATGATGTTATTGGCAATAGTGGTTTTTAAATTTACCTTGCTCACATCAGAGTTGCTGCCAAGGCTGTCTTTGCCCGATTCTTTGCCTATAGCGTTGAATAATTTAAAGCCTTTCATTTTTATTTTTTCAGCTGTCAATACACCCCCGCCCTTCAATGACGGATATATAGGTGTCATACCCGCATTAAGGCTTCCTCCCAGCTTATAATCAAGAGATATTAAACCCTCTGCGCTTGAAGCGGACGTTGCCATATCATGAAACAGTTTGATTTTAGTATAGGCCTTATGAATATCAAAATTGTTGGCCACAATATGATAGTTGAACTTAGCTTTTTTGGGTGTGATACTGGTATAGTCGCCTTCCATTGTTACAGGTGCATCAATGATGGTAAAACCAGTTTCTTTAAATGCCAATATGCCGTGGTTGATGGTAAGATTTCCTTTTACATCGGTAAGTAAAAGATCGGTGTATTTCACCTTTTTCACTTTGGCAGTGAAGGCTATGTCGAGATTGGATGGGACAACAACTACACTGGAGGTGACAGGGGCGGTTGCCGGAGCAGTAGTGGCAGGAGTTGCTTGTGCAACGGGTTTAGTTGTATCAGTTACCAGCATAAAGTCATCTGCCACTATCTGATCGCTGCTGAGGTCGAAATTACCTTTCAGCACAGAGCCGGACTTCATAATATAATCTATAACATTACTCACAGTGCCATTAAGTACAAATACCGAACTGCCGTACTTTGCAATCAGTGTATCCAGTTGCATCTTATCCTGTTTGAAACTGAACACCCCTCTTGGAATATAGAATGGTTTAGGATAAAGATCCATTGTAGCAGTAACATCCTTGATTTTAAACGAACCTTTATTAAACAGTTTATCGTAATGGCCTGCTGTAGCATCGGCCTGCCTGCCTTTCATAGTCAGGTTGGCGTTTATGATACCTGTAACGTTATATCCTTTGATGGCGAATACCTGGTATATCTTACCAAGGTCCAGAATGCCCTCCATCTTAATTTTGTAATCAAGGTTGGTAAAATCTTTAAGGTCTGCATTTATAGAGAAAGGTTGGTTCTCAAGACTAAAGGTGATAGGCTTAATTGATACATTCAGCCCCTTCAGATCTCCGGTTTTATCTGCCAGTGTGGTATTGATTTCAATATCCTGGATAGGGTGGGGGTAATACTTGGTTTGTATATATCCATGATGCATGGTTAACTTGCCATCAACTACAGGGTACTTCTTCTTTGCTGGCAGGTAGTTGCCTTTAGCTGTAATATCAGCTAGCAAATCGCCCTTCATATCCAGGCTATCTATGGGGTAGAATTTCCTGAGATCCTCGAGATGAATATTGGCCTGAAGTGCAGCATCAATTGTATATTGCGATATATCAGTAAGTTTGAAACCACCCCTTAAATAGTTATTCAGAGCACTTACGTTCAGGCTGTCAACCGAGCAGGTAATATGCTTGTAATCATTGTCCTTACATTCTGCCTGCATATTAAAGCTGATATTGCTAACAGCTTCAGGCAATTTGGCGTACTTGAAATAGCCACCTTTGAAAGAAGACTTAAGTTTAAATCTGGGGATACTGGAAATAACGGTATCCATTTTATGCTTGGGGCCCTGAACAATGCTTGTTGCATATTTGCCTTCGGCATCCAGATGCAGGGCATATTTGCCTTTTACGTGAAACGGTTTCAACCCTATTGCATTATCCCATTTCTCCAGGTCTATTTCTGAATTTACTTTGGCATAAACATCAGGCACTTTTAACCCTTTAACTTTTACAACCGAACTCAGATAGCCATCGGCAATATTAAAATACAGGGAATCGATATTTACGGTAAGGCTGTCGGGATTTAGCCGTGGCAAGGAAGCCGAAAAATCAACATATATGTTCTTGATTGGCGATGGTGTTTTATCATTGGCAATATAGCCATCCCGAACCTTGATACTGAGCGAAAGATTGGGTGCAATACTGTCTTTGGCAATGTATTTCCCTGCCAGTGCCAGCTGGATGTTGCCCGTTCCATTAATATCTGTTTTTTCGAGCATTTTCTGGTATTCGGGTGGCAATGCTGTGACGATTACATCAATATCTTTTTCGTGTGAGTCTACATTGAAATTCATTTCATAACCATCTTTGATAAAGGCAAAACGCCCGTTGAATTCAACAGGCAACTGGTTGATCATCAGGTCGTTTTTCTGGAAAATAAAAGTCAGCGATTTTGTGTTGATTTGGGTGACCAGATCTGCATTGATTTTTTTGCCAAGAACAAAAGGCTGTTTATTGAAGTAAAAATCGAGCGATTGAATGGCACAATGAGTTTTTAGATCGAAGACATCCTTGGTCAAATCGCCACTGCCAAGGTAGTTGAAGCCCCGCGCATTGATAGTCATAGGAAGCGACTGGTCGTTATAAACAAGCCGGCTGTTATCTATCTCTATCCTGCTTATTCCCAGCGAAGCCCCGCCACTTGTATCGGACGGAGTGGCTACAGTCTGCGAAGATCCTTTGTATATATTATAGTTGGCTCTTCCCAGACTATCTGTCTGGATATTAAAATAGGCTTCATTAAGGTAAATTTTATTGATTTTTATTTTGCTCTTGAAAACCGAAGGCACATCTATGCCCAGCGTAATCTGCTTTGCTGCAATAAGTGTATCCTTCTCAAATGGAGCGCTGCCTTTCAGGGTTACATCATACAAGGAGAGAGAAAGTGCAGGAAAATGCTTGAAAAACGACAGGCGGGTGCGTGAGAATTCGATATGCCCGTTGATATTCTGGTTGGCCCACTCATCTATTTTCCTGTTAATTGGGCCTGGGAAAAGGTAAGGAATTATAATCATGAGCAATAACAGGCTCAGCAGTGAAATGCCTGTTATTTTAAGGGCCTTTTTTATTATTTTTATTGGCGTTATTTTCATCTGTTTGTATGTGATTGTATTCAGGCGGATTCTGCCTGAAAAGGATCAAAGTGCAAAAGTACTTAAAAGGTAAATAGCCTAAATGGTTAATCCCTATATGATTATTAAGAAATTGTAATGGCTTTAAGTAAATGTATGGATTACTTTATAGTGATTATATGATCAGATAAACAACCCCCATTCATCAGTAAATTCATCCTTCTCAAATGTACCAACCCAGATTATAAACAGTTTCCGGAATGCAGTAATTTCATTGCGCACTACTTCAATATGTTCGTGGTCGGCATCGGTTTCTTCGGCAAAAAGCAACAATGTGGAGGCAATTTCCTGCGCCAGTTTACGGATAATGGAAGCATTCTCCATACGGATAACGTAAATGCCACCTGCTTCAGAACTTTTTATTTTCACACCCACAATCTGGGAATCCATATAAAGGTCTCGCGCTATAGAAGAAAACATATCATCGTCTTCCTCTTTTTTCTCCATAAATGGCCCGATAATGCCCTTTAGCAGAAAAACTACTTCCTGCCATTTTGCAAACAAGGCTTTACAAGCATCATATGTGGGATCGGGTTTCCATTCTTCTCCCTCATTATCTTCCTTGTTGCGCAGCCTTTCATCGTCCCATTCGGGCAGGTCATTTAATTGATCACTGTTCATGGTGTAAATTTATATTATCCAGCAATTAAAACCACCTCGAGTAAATGTCTGTATACAGAACAAGGCAATTATTCTCTATTATTATTATTATGTTCGGGGCAATATTCTTTCATTAATTTTGAGACCACTAATCAACGCTCATCTTTTATTATGACAAATCCCCCATTTCTTAAAAAAGGTTCAGTAGTCGGAATTACCTCCATCGGGTTATGTTTCAACAGACAGGGTTGCATATGCAGTAACTGTGCTTGAGCGTTGGGGTTTCAGTGTGAATAAAGGTAAAACGATAAGTACAGAGTATCATTACATTTTCTCTTACCAGCTCCCGTGAAACTACGAGCTTCAGAATAATCTTTTTTCGTAAATTTGCATTATGAAGAAATCTTCAAGTACCGAACAACGTGTCGCTAAGATTCTGGATGGTATGAGGGCTGCTATGCCAGAAATTAAGCGGCAGATAGCCGTTTACGAAAAAAGCATCCGGAGTAAAAAAAGCACCACCACACATGTGACAACATTAATTAGTAATGTCTGAACCTGTTCTTTTAATCGTGGCGGGATGTAATGGTTCAGGGAAATCTTCCTTTTCCAAATCATTGGTACCACCTGGTTTTCTCCCATTCGATTATGATTACCACTACTTAAAATTGTACGACACATTATTTGATTCATCAGTTCGCGAAACCATAGCACATAACCTGGCCTTTGACGAACTCGAAAATCAAATTAACCGGGCTATTATTAGTATGGAAAATTTTTGTTACGAAACAAACTTCAATTCTACACCCTTGCATTGGCCTGATCATTTCAAGAAAAGAGGGTATAAGCTGCACCTTATATATTTGTGTCTGAATTCTATTGAAGAGGCAAAGCGCAGGGTAGCCAAAAGGGTAAAAAACGGTGGCCATTATGTATCTGAAAGTGAAATTAAGAAAAGATATTACGAGTGCTTTGCAAATTTAAATTTCAACTAATTTGATGTTGTTGATTTATTTGATAGATCTGGTTATAGCAAAGAACCGGAGTACCTATTCTCGATTGAGGAAGGTATTGTAATATCTAAAATAAAACTTCCCGATTACCTTCTGCAATTGATACCAGATATTGCGTCAAGAATTAGTTCTGTTTAAATTAATCAATAGGACCGAAGTGAAATCAGACAAAATATTAACTCAGGAAATAAATTCCAAAGGTTCCAGTGAATTTCAGGAAAATGCAGAATCCCAATGATTATTATTATGTCCTGCGAAATATTCTTTCATTAATTTTGAGACCACTAATCAACGCTCATCTTTTATTATGACAAATCCCCCATTTCTTAAAAAAGGTTCAGTAGTCGGAATTACCTGTCCATCGGGTTATGTTTCAGCAGACAGGGTTGCATATGCGGTAATGGTGCTGGAGCGTTGGGGTTTCAGGGTGAAGAAAGGTAAAACGATAGGCTCAGAGCATCATTACTTTTCAGGAACTGATACCGAACGCCTTGCCGACCTTCAGGAGATGATAGATGACCCTGAAGTGGAAGCAATAATTATGGGCAGGGGAGGGTATGGTATGAGCAGAATCATAGATGATCTTGATTTTAAAACCTTCGTTGAGAAACCAAAATGGGTGTGTGGCTTCAGTGATATTACCGTATTACATAGCCACCTGGAGTCCCGGTTTCTTATCCCTTCACTGCACAGCCCCATGTGTGGCGCATTCAAGCCGGAAACGGAACATGAAGGCTACCTGCATACATTTTATGCAGCGCTTACCGGCGAGTCTATTTTGTATCATATCAATTATACGAAGTTCAACAGGCATGGTATTGCTGAAGCCCCGCTCACAGGTGGTAATCTCTCTCTGCTCACCCACCTGATGGGTTCGGCATCGGAAGTAAATACCGAAGAAAAAATATTGTTCCTTGAAGATATAGGTGAGCATTTGTACAAGATAGACCGTATGTTATTGACCCTGAAAAGGGCTGGAAAGTTTGATCATCTGAAGGGTTTGATACTGGGTGGGTTTACTGAAATGGAGGACACCGAACGGCCTTTCGGGCAAACAATAGAGGAGATAATATGGGACAAGGTTAAGGAATATGATTATCCGGTTTGCTTCCATTTTCCTTGCGGGCACCAGGATATAAATTATACATTGACCTTAGGGGCAACACATAAACTGGCTGTGTCGGATAATGGGGTTATCCTGGAACTGAAGCGTAAGTTATAATGCCTCTTTCCAGGCTTTCATTCCGCCTGCCAGGTTAAACAGGTTTTGAAAGCCTGAAGCTTCCAGTCGTTGAATGGCTATTACACTTCTTATTCCCTTTTCGCAATAAAGTACTACTTCTTTATCAGCAGGAAGTTTATGGTCATGTGAAAAAAGTTCACCCATAGGGATATGGGTGCCACCTATATTAAAATGTTCCCGCTCCCAGTCTTCCCGGATATCTATAAGTATGAAATCCTTCCCGTTATCGGTCCATTGTTTGAGTTCGTGAGGTGAGATCTGGTTCATCTGTGTTTGTGGAATTAAGGATTACACTTCCTACTTATTGGTCTCAATAACCTTTTCTGCCAGCGCTTCATCGTCAATGCCATCGGGTATAAAGAACAATAAAGGCCATACTGTAAAGCAGGCATATGCGGCATAAATAGACAAGAAAGAAGCCGGAATGGAAAGCAGGTATGCTGCCATGCCAAAATAATTTTTCAGTATTGCTCTCTTGTTTATTTTTTCCAGTGTCTTATTAAGTTGTTTTTCCTCTCCAATATTCATCAATCCATGCCTTAGTGCATACCGTCTGAGCAGCATAAAAGCAAAAGACGCCATGAATAAAACAATACCATAAATGGCTGATGAATATATAAGCAAAGGGGCTTCACCGAGTAAGTCTGCGGTGAAGGGGATGAGGCTGAGCCAGAATAATAAATGCAGGTTGAGCCACAGAAATTTTTCGTCTGCCCTTTGTATCATATGGAAAAGGTGGTGGTGGTTCAGCCAGATGATACCCATAACTGTAAAACTGAAAAAATAAGAGATCAACTGCGGGACCAAAACCAGCAATTCTTTCAGTTCCTTTTTGTTGGTCATATGCGACAGTGTATCTGATATCTTGATATCAAATATCATTATCGTCATGACAATAGATATTACACAGTCGCTGAAAGCTTCTACTCTGTTTGTTGAAATGTTCATGAAATTGCTGAATAGTTGAACAATTGTAAAAGTACAATATCAGTAACTATTGTAGCCGAAACATTAAGGAATTAAAATTGAATATTGCAGAAGCCCCTTTAGGGGGTTGGGGTATTCAGTGCTGTCCAGAGCATATCTTTTAATTCTACAATTCCCAGATTGGCCATTGACGAGATAAAGATATGAGGCACATTTTCAGGCAGTGTTTCTGCTATTGCCTCCTTCAGTTCGTCGTCCAGCATGTCACTTTTGCTTATTGCAAGGATGAATTTTTTATGCAATAATTCAGGATTGTATTGTTCCAGTTCGTTTACCAGAATTTCAAATTCCCTGGCATGGTCATTGCAGTCGGCAGGAATAAGGAACAGCAATACTGAGTTGCGTTCGATATGCCGGAGAAAACGGTGGCCTAACCCTTTGCCTTCCGCAGCACCCTCAATAATACCCGGCAAGTCGGCCATACAGAACGATTTATTATCGCGGTAGGATACGATGCCTAATTGCGGAACAAGCGTTGTAAATGCGTAATTGGCTATTTTAGGTTTAGCGGCACTCACCACCGACAGTAGCGTCGATTTGCCGGCATTTGGGAAGCCAACGAGGCCCACATCAGCAAGTATTTTAAGTTCCAGTTGCTTCCAGCCTTCCGAACCCATTTCGCCGGGCTGAGCATAGTCGGGAGTCTGGTTGGTAGCGGTTGCAAAATTGGCATTACCCAAGCCGCCCCTACCTCCTTTTACCCATATTTTTTGCTGGCCGTCTTCCAGTATCTCAGCTTCTATCTCACCAGTTTCTTCATCCCTTGCTACAGTACCCAGTGGCACTTCAATAATTATATCAGCCCCATCGTGACCGGTAGAATTGTTTTTCATGCCGTTTTCACCATCCTTGGCCAAAACATTTTTGTAATAGCGCATATGGAGCAAAGTCCATAACTGGGAGTTACCTCTTAGTATTATATGTCCCCCCCTGCCACCGTTGCCGCCATCCGGACCGGCCATAGAATCAAACTTATTGCGCTCAAAATGCGAGCTTCCGGCGCCTCCTTTACCGGAGCGGCAGAATATTCTTATATGGTCAACGAAATTGCCTCTCTCCACTAGGTTACGGGTAGTAAATACTTGTTAATATGCTTTGTAAGTGTTTTGAATGTATCTTCAACAGAATGGTCGCCTGTTACTTTTTCCAGCTTACCATGTTCGTGGTAATAGCTGGCAACCGGTTGCGTTTTGGCGTTATATTCTTTTATGCGTTTGGTAATTATCTCTTCATTATCATCGCTGCGGCCCGACGTTTCGCCGCGTCCCAGCAATCTTTTGATAAGGTTGGGTTCAGGAACATCGAGCATCAGTACCAGGTGAATTTTTGTGTTTTTAAAATCCAGAAGTTTATCCAATGCCTCTGCCTGCGGTCTTGTGCGCGGAAAGCCATCAAATATGAAACCCCGTGAATGAGGGCTCTCATCAATTCTGCCACTGATCATTCCGATTACTACCTCATCCGGAACAAGCATTCCCTGGTCCATATACTTTTTTGCTTCAGTTCCCAACGGTGTCTGCCTGCTTACTTCATTGCGTAGCAGGTCGCCGGTAGAAATGTGTTCTAATTTGTAGGTCGAAACTATCTTTTCGGATTGTGTGCCTTTGCCGCTTCCCGGAGGGCCGAATAACACTAAATTAAACATGTATAAACTCTTTTTTACTGTGCAAAAATAACCATACTTACGTAATAGAAAGAAACTATTTAATTGCTTTATGATTATTACAACAGTTTTTTGGGAGGGAATAGGGCAGTTTATGGTAAACTAATCATAATTTTTAATACTCTTTTTCGGAAGATCGCTAATCTTACTGAAAAGTAATTCCTTTGAACCCTCATTGAGTAATTGGAAACTTCCGGATTTTAATCCATCTAGTTTTAGTGCACCAATGGCATATCTTATCAGTCGCAAAGTTGGGAAACCAACAGCTGCGGTCATACGTCTTACCTGCCTGTTTTTACCTTCAGTAAGGGTCAGGCTTATCCATGAAGTGGGAATATTTTTTCGGAATCTTACGGGTGGATTTCTTTCGTCAATTTCTGGCGGATCCTGCAATTTTTTAGCAACCGCTTTTTTAGTATGCCATGGCTTGCCATCAATGTTTATATCAACACCGTCTGATAATTTCCTGATTGCTGATTCTGTTATGTCTCCATCTACCTGAACAAGATAAGTGCGGCTATGCCCGAACTCAGGATCAAGCATTTTATGAGTCATTGCTTTATCATCTGTCAACAGTAATAATCCTTCACTGTCATAGTCGAGCCGACCGGCCGGATAAATATTTTTATTGAGGCCGTTGAAAAAATGTGCCAGTGTTTTTTTATCACCTTCAGCAGAAAACTGTGAAAGCACATGATATGGTTTATGAAAGAGAATGTACTGAAACATAAATCTGTTGTCTTTGCAAAGCCGTGCTGGTAAAGGGTTTGAGCAGGGGCAAAAAAAAAGTCCGGCGAGGTTGTGGGCTGCCGGACTCTATAAAGGATGGGTTAGTAAGCACAATCCTTACACAATATTAAAAAGAATTTTTACCATAAAAAAATATTTACGCAAAATTTCCCGAAGACCTAAAAAGATATAAACAACTTATCCACAATCTTCTTACCAGTCCTTCTGCATCTTCACAGGCACACCTTTTTCTTTCTTCATTTTATCCTGCAGTTTTTTCTCTTCCTGCTGCAGTGCATTTAGAAGTTGTTCGGCTTGCTGTTGAGATAGTTTGCTGGGCTGTCCTTGTGGTTCCTGCTGGTCTTTATCTTTATCGTCTTTCTGATCTTTGCTGTCTTTCTGCTGCTGATCCTTATCTTTCTTATCTTTATCCTGGTCCTTCTTATCTTGTTTCTGCTGGTCTTTCTGCTGGTCTTTTTTATCTTGCTTATTCTTGTCTTTATTATCCTTGTTTTGTTGCTGATCTTTCTTGGCCATTTCCTTTGCATAAGCCAGATTGTACTTGGCATCGGGATCCTGCGGGTTTCTTCTCAGTGTTTCCTTATAAGCATTAATGGCATCATCCCATTTTTTCTGGGCCATGTAGCTGTTACCGATGTTGTAGTTGGCAGCAGCCTGTCCATTTTTATCTTTACTCATCTTGGCGGTAGCCTCCATTATTTTTCTCGATGAGTCGTACTGATGCTGCTGGTAATAAGAGTTGCCCAGGTTAAACATACCTGCAGTATTGTTAGGATCTTTTGCCAGTGCCTTGGCATAGTCGGCTGCAGCTTCTTTATACTTTTGTTGGTCGTATAGTTGGTTGCCCTGGCTTAGGTATCTGTTTATTTGTGCGCTGGCGTCTGAACCGGCAATTAGCAGAATAAGAACCAGTAAAGCCATGCATGGCAAAACAGCATGTCTGATTCGCGGAAATATTTTAGTCATATAGCCATTAAGCAATAGAGCCATTTTTTATTGTTTTTGATTTTTTGCTGGTACCGGGTAACATCCACTCAATAACGAGTGCCAGAAAACCTGCCAGAAGAAAGTATTGAAAATAGCTGGTGAAGTCGGTATAAATTACTGAATCAAAATTCTTTTGTTCCATTCCATCAAGGTCGGCGACCAGTCTATTTGCCACTTCATCTGTGTTTTGAAGTAGACTGTACGTGCCATGACCGGCGGCAGCTATGGATTTCAGTTCATCTTCATTGAGTTTACTTATAACAGGGTTGCCAGTCTCATCCAGTTTCAGTGCTTTAGTGTTGGGGTCGTACAAAGTTGTTCCCTGCGGCGATCCAATTCCCACTGTATGAACTACTACGCCTGCATCAGCTGCTTCTCTGGTCTTTTCAATAGCATTTTCATCATGGTCTTCACCATCGGTAATTATGATAAGTGATTTATATTTACGTTCATTCTGGGTAAATGTTTTTAAAGACATATCTATTGCATCACCTATCACAGTTCCCTGGGTGGGTACCATATCTGGCGATGCATTCTGAAGCATCATTTTTACGGCGCTATAATCCACAGTAAGGGGCACCTGCAGATAAGATCTGCCCGCAAATACAATCAATGCCATGCGGTCATTTTTCATCTTGTCCGTCATGCGCATAATGAGTTGTTTGGCTCGGGTAAGCCTGTCAGGTGATACATCCTGGGCCAGCATACTCTTGCTTACGTCCAGCGCTATGATAACGTCTACACCTTTTCGCTGCACTTTTTCACTTTTATCACCTATTCTCAGGTTAGCCCAGCCTACTATAATTACCATCAGGCCGCTGGCCAGCAATATAAACCTGGTGGTATTGCGGCCCGGAATAAAGCCCAGTATCTGTTCGTTTACCAGGCGTTCGTCGCCCAGTTGCTTTAACCTTTTACTGCGCCAGTAAATAGTTAAGATGTATACCAGCACCAGCAGCGGTAGTATACCAAGGGCATATAAATAACCGATGTGTTGAAATTGAAACATAATATTGAACGCAAATTTAATTGGCTGAAACCTAAAGTCACCAATAAAGAAATGTGATTTTAATTTTCTTTAACAGAATAAATTCCCGGAGAAAACTAACAGCTTTTACCAATTGAGCACTGATTACTTATTCTTCCTTTATCTCTTTAATTTTTATCTTGTGTTTTGGCTTTTTTTCAACTTCTTCCACTCCGATAAGTAAACCCCATGCTTCGAGGCCTTCTACTCTTTCGCAAATCAGTTTTATGATACCCGTGATGGGAATAAATAAAAACATGCCCGATACACCCCAGAGAAACTGACCTGACATCACGGCCAGGATTGTTATGAATGGGTTCATTTTTACCCTGCCGCCAATTATCCGCGGAAACAATATGTTAGAATCCAGCAGGTGAACAATGAAAAGACCGATACCGGCTTCCATGGCAAGGTTCAGATTGCTGTTGGCCAGGGTTACAAGCACTGTAATGAGTATAGATGTGTAAATACCCAGGTAAGGAATAATGTTAAGCACAGCAGCCATGATTCCCAGCAGCAAAGCATATTGTATGCCCATTATGAGGAACATGCTGCAATTTACAATACCCACCAGTACCATTTCGATGACCAAGCCGAATACATAGGAATAGATCATGCGTTTTGTTTCGTAAATCACCTCATTTACCTTGGGCTGGTACTCAACTTTGAATAAATACAGCACAAATTTCATTAACAGCTTCCTGTAAAAAAGCATAAAAAATGTGAAGATCAGCACGAATATGGTCAGTAATAAAATGCTGGTAACGGATACAAAAACATTACTTATAGAATGCCCGAGCGAGCCGAGAATGCCATTCAAAGATTTATCAAGGTACTCTGTTTGCTGCGTATTGTTAATATGCATTTTGTAACGCAGCCAGTGCTGCAGGCTGTCCCCCATCTGCAGGAATCTCTTTCTCAATTGAGGAAAGTCCCCGGCAAAATTAACGATCTGTATAGCCAGAAAATAAACAAAACTGAAGAGCAGGGTTACAAACAGCAATATGCAGATAAATGGGGAGAGGGTACGGCCTAAATGCAGCTTGGTTTCCAGAAATTTATTAAGCGGGTAAAGCAGAATACTGATAAGCAGACTAAATACCAGCGGAATAAAAATACTGCTGGCCAGGCTTAAAATCATACAAGTAAGCGCCAGCGCAATTAATGTGAGCGCAGCGCGGGCATAGAAAGGAAACTTTATTGTATCCATACTTAATTTTCTAAAAGAATTATATCAAACCTACTGGAATTATAGCACAGCACAAAACAATTTTGTTGGCAGAAGTGTGCATTTTAGGTAATACCGGACTATTATACATGTATTTTAACTTATTTTGCTTCAAACTTTTCCGTTGCTGAAACCATATTTCCAGAAAGGCATTACAGAAGCAGGCTGCGATGAAGCTGGCAGGGGGTGCCTTGCAGGGCCTGTATTTGCTGCTTCGGTAATATTGCCGCCCGGTTTCAGCCATCCTTTGCTCAATGACAGCAAACAGGTAACAGAGCAACACAGAGCTGAATTAAGGCCCATAATTGAGGCGCAGGCGCTGGCATGGGCAGTAGCAATGGTGGACCATACCGAGATTGACAGGATAAACATTCTCAAAGCTTCATTTAAAGCTATGCACCTGGCCATAGGCCAACTTAAAATAAAGCCCGACCTGTTGCTTATTGATGGACATATATTTTCTCCCTACTTTGGCATTGTGCATCAGTGTGTAGTGCAGGGCGACGCTATTTATGCATCAATAGCCGCAGCCAGTATTCTGGCAAAGACTCACCGTGATGAATTTATGCTGGGGCTGCACGATCAATACCCGCAATATGGCTGGGATGAAAATAAAGGATACGGCACTGCCTACCACCGGAAACAGATTACAGCCTGCGGGCTTTCGCCCTTTCACCGTAAGACGTTCGGGATATGCAAGGAAGAAACGGAGCGGTAATTAGCAGATATTTGATAATCAATTTCAGGCATTTACTTTGTTCAGGGCTTCTCTGGTTTCTCAACACTTACTATAACATCTGATTCTTCCTTTGCTCTTCTTACCAGAACCGGCGTATTATTTTTTTCAGATTCTTTCAGCAGTTTCAGATATTTGGGATTGCCATTCTTTGGCAGTTTATAATATCTCTGGGAAATTCTGAAGATTACGGTGATGTAAGATAAATCTTTTTCAGGTGGCTCAATATGGATCACCACCATTGAGTGCACTACTCCTTTTTTGCTATTTACTTTCGCCTTCTGAAAAGCCAATGCTGGCAAATTCCAGGTCAAAAAGAACAGACCCAGTACACAAAGAATGCATATCGGATTAATTATTACTTTGGCGTAATGATAACTTATGGACATGATACCAGTGAATGATAATTAACCATAGTTGAATCCGTATCAGCATACATTGGGTCAGTTGCAAATGTTGTTGTATCACCATAATAAGCAGGGCTATAAGCAGAGGTAGGTTGTATGTTATAGGATGTAACCCTGGCTATACTCCCACCCTGACATACCGGATTTTGCTGGGCATGCAACCATGTTGAAAGTAATACCGGTTGATCGAACATTGCCGGATCAAATACATAAGCTTTTGTTCCGGTTGGGGTTTTGATACTTACCAATGGAGCTACATGGTACCACCACCTGATACAGCAGCCACCCCATTTCTCAGCCTTAACTGATAAAGTAGAAGGAGAAGGGTATGCAAAACTAAAAACTTTCTTTGTGGCATAATGGTAACGGTTATTGAGTACATAACACATTTTATGTGCTCGTGCATAACAGCCATCTTCGCAATACTGAAAAGTGATACAATAATCAACCCCATAAGGACCAGGAACACCACAGCTTTGGTGTACAATATAATCAAACATTAATTGGGCTGTAGCCATATCAGGTATCACACTGGTAAGTCCTGGAGTTGTAGTATTGATAACACCCATTTCAGGAGCCCTGTTTAGTACATCTTCACTTAACGATGAAAGATCAATGCGAATAGAAGTCCCTGCGCTGCTGATAATCTCCCTTGAATAATAAATGGCACGCTCCTGATCAGTAATAGCATTTACCTCTGTAACTATACCTTTCCACGGATCAAATGTAATTTTTATTGCTTTTTTTTCACCGTACGCATTCTTTAGTGAGGTAAGAACAGCTGGGTCAGTTACAGTAAATATCTCTTCCAGCTGGCTGAAGATGACACTGGTTTCAGTTGTATTGCCGGTCGTTTCATTAATACCTAATACCGTAACAATTTTTGATTGCTTCTGTCCCTGGATGTAAGACTTAGCTGGAGCTGAGACCACGGAGGTAATAACTGCATTGCTATCAGCAATCTTCGGTTTATGTGTGCAGGCATTTACAACAAACATAATACCCGAAACAGTGAGTATATAAAACAGCACTGTCAGGCTTATGTGTTTTTTGTGTACCAGTTTTTTCATTACAGTATAATTTATTAATGATAAAATAAACCTTAATTGCATCATTGCAATATCCGACAAATTACAGACTTTTTTGTTATTACTCAAAAATAGTTTTAGAAAACATTTTTTAGAAAAACATTTTTAAAATTACTAACTTTCCGTGTTATTAGAGTCACTATTTATTTAAATAAAAATGATGAAATATCTTCTTCCGCTTTTCCTTATAATTGGCTGTGCCCAAATTTCTTTGGCTCAGTCAGCTGGTATTTCTCATTTTACTACCAAACAACAGATAAAACAACTATCAGAATTAGGAAATATCAAATTGGCTTTCAGTCAAAAAAAATCGGGCGCTGATCCATCTTTTTGTTCATGTAACCGGCCGATATTAAATTCACAACTATCAGCTCATTTATTTCAGTCTATCAAGCGCTGTAATAAAGAACAATATCCTGATGCTGCTAAACAAATAGAACATCACCGGTTGCTTAAAGGTTTACTGGCTACTCAAAGCAATGAAAAGGCGGCTTACAAAACAACTACAGGCCTGACATTCTATAGGGTAATTGCACAGAGTACAAGAGACAGTACAGGTGCATATGCCGATACTGTACATCTGGTTTATGGCCCAAACAGAGGCTCCAGCTATGATTATAACGATATGATCTATCCATACAATTATGCCTATAATACTTCACCTATGTTCAATTTTGCCGGCATATACACAAAACCACAGGTGCTTTTTGATTCCCTCAGGCACTGGACAATAAATCCCTATACTAATATCTATGGCCCGTATGAAACAGATATTGCCACCTACGATGCTCATGAGAATATGATTACTTATAAGTCGATGATGAAAGACTCTTCAATAGACCCGAACAGGAACTACATCAATAAATTTAACAGCGTAAATGATATTGATACTGCCTTGTACTTTAGTTACGTTGGCGGGGTTTCTGATAGTGCTTTCAGGCAGTTTTTTGCCTATAATACAAGCCATTTACTGATTAAAGACAGTATTTATGAGTACCACGGCGGCAGCTGGCACCTGTTAGCTAAAACAACGTATACTTATAGTGGCTCCAATGACCTTATCCAGATTGATAATTACAGCAACACGACCGATACTACTTTTACACTGCCATTGATTGAGCAGATACAATATATCAATACATACGATGCCAGCCACAGGCTGCTTACTGTTGCTTCCAGTTTTTATAACGGTACTACTTTCGGACCCTATGTAAGAGATACATTTGCCTACAGTGGCACTTATACCTGGCACAATTCGTGGAAGGAGTACCAGTACGATCCTATCAATGGCTACTGGGCTCCGATGATGAATATGACCAAGACAATCAACTTGTCGGGTCAGCCTGATACGGTTTATATTCAGGGATTTGATAGCCTGCTCAATGCATGGGTACCACAAACAAAGGAGGTAATTCATTATAATGGCAATCATTATCCCGATACGCTGAAAGAGTATGATTATAACTTTACAGCATACCCTACCAATCCCAGTTATAAAACCATTTATTATTATCAGACTTATCTGAATTCGCTCGAGACTAATTCAGTACCGGCAAATATTGATGGTGCCAGTATTTACCCTAACCCGGTAAAAAATCAGTTTACAATAGCCCGGCTTAATGTATCTAATGGCACTGGTATTTATGTATCCATTATAAATGCAAGCGGACAAATTGTAACCAGGCAAGCAATGACCTGGCAGGCGCAGACACAAATAAGTATGCAGGATATGATTCCTGGTAGGTATTGGGTAATAATTCAGGATGGGGCAGGGAAAATGCTGCACCGTCAGGCGGTTGTGAAAGAATAAAAACCCCAAACCCCTCCCGATGAAAAATCGGGACCTTGTTCCGGGGCTTCACAGGGGAATATAATTTCAACCTGATGAATAAAATCGGTCATTGAAAATATTATTGATTATTTACTCAATCTCTAAATTTTTAGTTCAAGAAAACATAGCCCACGGTTTAAACCGTGGGTAAAATGGTAAATAGATGAATTATAACCGTTTCAACGGTTTATTGCTCGCAGGTAAACGGTTGAAACCGTTGTGGAAATTCAATATGTTCAGACCCACAGTTTAAACTGTGGGCTATGTTAGGTGATTTATTTTACGGAAATAATTACTCTGAGGTTCTATCACTGAATTATCAATTATGAGTCCATTTAATAAAAAAGGTTGGTTTTAAATTATGCCTTCAGTTACATCTATCGCAATTAAAAAAGTAAATACCGGATCCATCACCGATACCAATGATCTGCTCGCCACTGAGGAGCCAATGGAGATAATATTGGAGTATGGAACGGATGTGAAACGAATCCGAAGGAGCCTTTCGGTTACCATGCGCACACCAGGCAATGACTTTGAACTGGCAACAGGTTTTTTATATACCGAAGGCATTATTCATTCGGCTGATGATGTATCAGCAGTAGGCTACACTAAGAAAGACAATGAAAATGGTGTGCTTGTTGCTTTGACTGAAACGGTGACTCCAATAATCGCCAATCTGGAACGCAATTTTTATACCACTTCCAGTTGCGGGGTATGCGGTAAAGCCTCTATTGAATCCATCCGCACTGTTTGCCCGGTGCCCGATACTTTTGATAAATTACGGATACCTGCCACCCTGATCTATAGCTTACCTGGATTGCTGAGAAACAGCCAGTCACTGTT
Source organism: uncultured Bacteroidota bacterium (assembly GCA_903904855.1). Taxonomy (GTDB): domain Bacteria; phylum Bacteroidota; class Bacteroidia; order Chitinophagales; family Chitinophagaceae; genus Nemorincola. The sequence continues at coordinate 32,162 of CAIVEH010000041.1, forward strand.
CGAGAATACCGGGGGGCTGCATGGCTGTGCTCTTTTCGACATGGAAGGAAAACTATTACTAAGCCGGGAAGATGTGGGCAGGCACAATGCGTTGGATAAACTGATTGGAGCGGCACTGAAGGAAAACCTGATACCTCTTAATAACCACCTCCTGATGCTCAGCGGGCGCATCAGTTTCGAGCTGGTACAGAAAGCAATAATGGCAGGAATCAAGATAATAGCTGCGGTAGGAGCGCCTTCAAGTCTTGCCGCTGAGATGGCCGAGGAATGGGGTATTACCCTTATAGGATTCCTGAGGGGCGAAAAGTTCAATATTTATTCAGGTGCAGAGCGAATCTTGATTTAACTTTGTATCGAAAATCAGAAAACTATTGCTGCTAAAGACTTATTACTTTAGACTTTAGACTTTCTACTTTAGACTTAAAAAAAATGAAACTCCGAATAAAAGGTAATTCACTCCGGATTCGCCTGACCAGTAGCGAAGTGGATAAATTTGCGGTAAGTGGTTACCTGGAAGAAAGAACAATATTCGCCAGCCAGGTGCTGGTATATGCACTTGCTGCAAAACAAGGCATACCCGGACTTGAGGCAACTTTTGAAGGCACTAAAATAACCCTGTTTGTACCGTCCGAAATACCCGCAATATGGGCAGCAAATGAAGTAGTGAGTTATGATAACAACATAGAAACAGCAGATGGCAACCAGCTATACCTGCTCCTGGAGAAAGACTTTAAATGCATTGATGCCCCGCCAGGCGAAGACCAGTCAGATAATTTTGAGAATCCGCATAAGGTTTGTTGATGGGGGGTGAATTCCAGCCTACTTAGATCAATATTTTTAATTAAGTTAGCTCAATAAACAACAGAATCTTTAAATAAAGATCCTAAGCTAAATATTGGGTTCCCCTTTAGGGGTTCAGGGGTTTAAGGATTCTCAATCTCTTTATATAATTCCGGAGAATTGGGTTTAGTTCCCGCAGCAATCACATCTATCAGTTGTCCCTTTTCATTGATCAGGTACTTCTGGAAATTCCATTTCACATCGCTGTCTTTAAATCCATTGTATTTTTTGCTGGTCAGCCATTTGTAAATGGGTGCCATATCATCACCCTTTACAGTGATCTTCGCTGCCATCGGGAAGGTAACACTATAGTTCTTGGTGCAGAAATCATGTATTTCCTTATTGCTACCCGGCTCCTGCTTGCCGAAATCATTGGCAGGGAAACCTACTATTACCAGCTTGCCAGCATACTTTTTATAAAGGGCTTCCAGGTCGGCATATTGAGGTGTATTGCCACATTCTGAAGCGGTATTTACTATAAGTATCTTCTTGCCTTTGAATTTAGAAAAGTCAATAGTGCCACCAGTCAGGGCTTCTACCTTAAAATCATAAATGCTGGCAGGAATCTTATCATCCTTAGGTGCTGCAAAAAAGAACATAAACTTAAACAGGAAAATGGTTAAAAATGTCATAGACTGTTGATTTGATGCAAATGTAGGATGAATTAGTCTTTTGTCAGGCGATAATATCTATATAGCTATATGGATTAATTATGCTTCTAACTGGAAACATAGCCCACGGTTGAAACTGTGGGCTAGAGGAAGATAAATATCTGATAACCGTTTCAACGGTTTATTGTACGCAGGTAAACGGTTAAAACCGTTAAGTAATTATTATATTTAAAAACCCACGGTTGAAACCGTGGGCTATGTGAACCCGTTATTTACTTAAATTAATTCCATTAATTATCGGGGAATAAATAAGTGGGCCTTATAATTACATAGGACTCCTTCAGAGTCCTATGTTTATAGAAAATAATAATTCAATAAACATCCGACCCCATCGGGGTCGAACAAGACTATATAAATTTTACCCTTGGAACATTATTTTCCCGCATAAGGATAAAGAGACGATTTTTTGTAAAATAAACTTTGTGCCCCTGCCTTTGTATTTTTATGATTTTGTGCACTTTGTGTTTAATCTTAGTGCACCTTGTGGTTAAAATTTAATGCACTTATTTATCCCGTGTTATTTCATTTTTTACTCCTTGCCACCGCAATTTTATATTTCTTTCCCTTCATTTTCCCATCTTGAATATTGTGCAGCAACTGCTTTACTTTATTCCGTTTTACCGCTGCATAACTGATGTGGTCTTTTACTTCTATCATACCCAGCTCGCCTTTCTCCAGCTCACCTACCTTTGAAAAGAAGCCTACTATATCTGTTTTATTCAGCTTGTCTTTTTTGCCGCCGCTGATGTAAAGGGTAGTCCAGAATGGGGCAGGGGGCAGGGTAGTCTCTTTATTAAGTTTCAGTTCTTCACTAGCTTCTGTGAGCCATGCCGGTAGCGGCTCCTCCTCATGCAGCAGAAGGTAGGCAATGCCCGATGCGCCCTGCCGTGCCGTGCGGCCATTGCGGTGAATGAATTCTTCTTTTGAGTGAGGCAGGTGAAAATGAACAATGTGCCGTACTTCAGGTATGTCCAGGCCTCGGGCGGCAAGATCTGTAGCAACAAGGAAGTATGCACTTCCATTACGGAAACGGCTCAGGGTCTGTTCCCGCTCTATCTGCTCAAGCCCGCCATGAAAAAAGGCATTCTCAATGCCCATTTCTGTCAGCATAGTGTGGGTGCGTTCAGCAGCTTCGCGGTGGTTGCAGAAAATCAAGGTCGATTCACCGCCTATGTGGCACAGTAGCTTAAACAATGTTTCTACCTTGTCTTTGGTAGGGGAGAGCACTCGTTTTATCTCAAGTGTATTATTTTCAGATTTTTCAGTAATAAAATCTATTATCTCTGGTTGATGAACGCCTGTAAATGTGGGTATCTCAGTAGCAGCTGTCGCTGAAACCAAAATTCGCCTGTTTAGCTTTCCCAGTTTACCCAAAATAAAAGACATCTCATCGGCAAAACCCAGTTCCAGCGATTTGTCAAATTCATCCAACACAATGGTTTGTATTGTCCGGGTTTCTATCGAACCGCGCGTAATGTGGTCCATTATCCGGCCCGGTGTGCCAATCAGCAATGCCGGGGGCGTGCTCAGATTATTGAGTTCGGTTTCCACAAGGTGGCCGCCATAGCAGGCATTTGCCTTGAAGCCGGTACTCATTTTTTTCCATACACTTTCTATCTGTAGCGCCAGTTCGCGCGATGGCACCAGTATCAGGCATTGTGGGTTAGGCAGATCATTTTGCAACAATTGCATGATAGGTAAAAGAAATGCCAGTGTTTTTCCGGAACCGGTTGGCGCCAGCAGCAATACTTCTTTTTTGTGCAGGATAAGGTTGAGAGCAGTTTTCTGCATCTCGTTCAATTCATTAATTTCAAATTTCTGCAGTATAGCTTTTGTTATTTTATCCGGCATGGCACAAAGGTAAGGTAATGTGTTTGGGTGAGCATATAAAATGGCTGCATTTCATACAATAGCATTTAGTTTCTGATAAGCTTATTTTGATTTTGCAATGCTCCGTTAGGAGCAACCGCTTGAATTACCGGGAATGCTTTATTTGGCCATTTGAATATCTTTTAGAAGTTCTTGTATTTTAATATTCCACTCCTTTTGCATTAATATGTTCGAACCATGTAAAGTTTCATTATCATATAGCTGATCAAATTCAAGGTATTGTGATGTTATGTAATCATATAAATAACTGACTGTTTTTTTAATATCATATATTTCAATATTAGATTCATTTAATTTATTTAATAATTTTAGAGAATATATCTCGCAAATGTCAAAATGTCCTTGTTCATGTGACAATGTATTATTGCTACATATAATTGAATCAATCCATGATTTTTTCGTTAAAAAATAACAATGTGATGTAAAATATATATGCGATTCATTAAAATGGTAACTGCAAGAAAATTGGCAAGAAGAGGCAGCCTCCCATCTATCATTTTCTTGAGTCCCTTTAAAATCAGACCACCTAAGTTTATAATCGGGTCTCCAATAAATTGTATCTTGGCTTTTTTGAGCAAATATTTGTGAAGTAATCATAATTAATAAGACAAATAATAATAAAGATTTCATCTTCAGTAGATTATTTTAAAAACTATAATGATTTTATCTAACAAAGTTATATTAAGATTTTGGAAAATAAAGGCTAACTGGTCAAAGCGTAGCCCCTATCGCAGCATCCATCAAAACTATGTAAATTTATATCTGGGATAACTAATAAATCACTTCATTTAAACCGGGCTTGGCACCTTGCCACTTTACGGTTAAATTTACCTCCATAATGAAGGATTATAAGAAATCGCCCATTTATGCCAACCTGCTAAAACGCTGGCTGGATTTATTTGTGGCTGTAATTATGTTCACAGTTTTGCTGCCGCTTTTTATTGTTGTTACTGCATTACTGGCAGTAGCCAACAATGGCAAACCTTTCTTCTTTCAGCGGAGACCTGGGCGCTATGGCAGGATATTCAAGGTAATTAAGTTCAAAACCATGAACGACCGTAAAGACAAAGACGGCAATCTGCTGCCCGATGCCGTGCGGCTGACCCCAATAGGAAAATTTGTACGCCGGACTTCGCTCGATGAGGTGCCACAACTGCTTAATGTGATCAAAGGAGATATGAGCATTATTGGCCCCCGCCCACTGCTGGAAGAATACCTGCCGCTCTACAGCAAAGAGCAAATGACCCGTCACGATGTGCGCCCCGGAATCACAGGCTGGGCGCAGGTTAATGGCCGCAACACCATAAGCTGGCAACAGAAATTTGAGTATGATGTGTGGTATGTAAACCGTGTTTGTTTCCCACTCGATTTTATGATACTTGGGCAGACATTCCGCAATGTAGCTAAGTCGGAAGGAATCAGCTCTGATACATCGGCTACAATGGAGAAGTTTAAGGGTAATTAGTATATTTGCATTTGAAGTTATTCGAAAATAATAGGCGTCTAAAAGGGAATAATGTATCTATGAAACAAATTATTTTGAATGTTCCAGAAAATAAATACTCCTTTTTTATGGAGTTAGTAAAGAGTCTTGGCTTCATTATAGAAGTTAATAATGAAGAGTCAAGCCATAGCAAAGTCTTGAAGGATATAAAGGACGCAGTTGATGAAGTGAATCTCATTAAAGCTGGCAAACTTAAAGGTATTTCAGCTAAAGCTCTGATAAATGAGCTATAATATCACTGCCACACCAAGATTTAAACGGGAGTTAAAGCGATTAGCAAAAAAGTATCCTTATCTAAAAAATGAATATATTGCCTTAATTCAGGATCTTGAGGAAAATCCGTCCTTAGGTACACCCATTGGCAATGATTGCTTTAAACCCTAACTCAGCGACGATATTACGTAATCTATTGGTCAAAATATTAGCCAGCACTTGTTTTGATGGCTTTTTTGTTGTTAATTTACGATTACGTAACTACGTAATCTAATGACTAAGATATCAAAATCACCTCGTCCTGAATGGGTCCTTAGGCACCAGAGTAGATACTCATTTCCTTATTCTCCCAGACAATCAATCCATATCCATTTCCTTCAGTATACTACTATCTGAAGCCTTCCAGTTATTATTAACCCAGGTATATAAAACATCACCCTCTTTTGCTTCTTCACGTTCAATTTTGTCATCACTTTCGCCATAATAGCCATTCATGATAATGTAATGAACTAAAATTGTACTATCATAAATCTTCATAGTCGAACTGACTTTTTGCTCCACACCCAAGTATCGGTAAATAGTACAATATATTTTTGCTAAACTATCTTCATGCATAACTGTATCGAATATGTATTTGTATTCAGAGCCATATCCCGACCCATGCCCGCTACCTGTTATCATGAAATACCGGCCTGTTTTGGTAAAGGATCTGATTGCATCCTGAGCACACCACTCATCGTTGGGCCAGTAAGCAGTATTTTTCAAAAGTTGCCCGCTGCTGTTGATTTCCAATACCACCAAATGTTCAAATGAATCTTGTTTGTACAGCAATTTTACCAGCAAAATTTTATTGCCCTGAGTATTTGAAGGGAAGTATTTTCCTATAGTGTCTTCGTCATTTTTAAATCGTTTCTGCCAATATTCTTTAATAGTATCTGTCAGGTTGTTTTCAAGCAAAAAAGACAGGATTTCCTTTTTCTTTATATATCCGGAATCATCTTTCAGCGATATTGTTGCTATTCCAGATTTTGAATCACAGCTATTATTACACGCAGTGAAAAGCAGTCCTGAAAAAGCAGCCAGAATCGTCAGAATAAAGTGTTTGAAACTAATCACAAAAGCGGATTATTATGCAGCAAAATTATCAATTAACTCAGGTTAAGTCAGCAAAAATTTAGCCTTTAAAAAATTTGATTAACTCCCCTAAACAGTATCTTTGCCCATTATGATTTTGTACGGGGCCAGCGGACATGGTAAAGTGATTATTGACATACTGGAAAGTATGCAGGAGCCGCATATCGAAATATGGGACGATGCTGACCGTGACCCTATTTGGGAATATCCAGTTAAAAAGACTCCAGATCCTATTAATGTAATGGAAAAAATGGTGATCAGCATAGGCGTAAATACCACGAGGAAAATGATCGTGGAGCGGCTTGGTGATGTTGTCAGTTATGGGAAAGCTATTCATAGTTCTGCTATTATTTCCAGGAGGGCTGCCATCGGAGATGGTACTGTTGTTATGGCTGGTGTAACTATCAATCCTGATGTTAAAATCGGTAAACACTGCATTGTCAATACCAGTGCATCGGTTGATCATGACTGTGTGCTGGAAGATTATGTACATATTTCGCCCAACGCTACACTCAGCGGCGATGTATTTGTAGGAGAAGGGACTCATATAGGTTCGGGTGCAGTAGCTATTCAGGGTGTGAAGATTGGTAAATGGTGCCGCATTGGCGCAGGTACAGTGATTATTGAAGATCTACCAGACCATGCCACAGCTGTAGGTAACCCTGCAAGGGTAATAAAAATTAACGGGAAAAGACTATGAAGCCGAAAATATGGATGTCGTCGCCACATATGGGCGGCACAGAACAGCAATTTGTAAATGAGGCATTCGATACCAACTGGATTGCTCCACTTGGGCCCAATGTGAACGGTTTTGAGCAGGACCTGGAATTGTTTCTGGATCAAGGTAGCCATGTGGCAGCTTTGAGTTCAGGCACTGCAGGACTGCATCTGGGATTAGTGTTGCTGGGTGTAAAACAGGGCGATGAGGTTATTTGCCAGAGCATGACCTTCTCGGCTACCGCTAACCCGATAAGCTATATCGGCGCCAAGCCTGTATTTGTAGATAGTGAAAAAGATACCTGGAATATCTCCCACGAATTGCTGGAAGTGGCTATTAAAGACCGTTTGGCTAAGGGGATTACTCCAAGGGCAATTGTTCCGGTTCACTTATATGGTATGCCCGCTAAAATGGATGAAATAATGGACATTGCCCGGCACTACCAGATTCCAGTATTGGAAGATGCTGCCGAGGCATTGGGCTCATCAATTAACGGTCGGAAGTGCGGCACATTTGGCGATATAGGTGTGCTGTCATTCAATGGCAATAAAATCATTACCACATCGGGTGGGGGAGCGCTGGTTTCTGCACATAGTTCCGTGGTAAAAGATGCTCGTTTCCTGGCTACACAGGCCCGCGACGAGGCGCCGCATTACCAGCATTCGCAGATAGGTTACAACTACCGTATGAGCAATATTTGTGCAGGCATAGGTCGCGGACAGATGCAGGTAATTGCTGATAGGATTAAGCAGAGACGTAGTGTATATAACCGCTATGTCGATCATCTGGGAGGCATAAGCGGTATTCATTTCCTGCACGAACCGGCTGGTTATTTCAGCAACCGCTGGCTCACAACTGTACTTATTGATAAGGATGAAGCAGGGTTCACGAGAGAAGACCTGCGTCTGGCGCTCGAGAAGGAAAATATTGAATCCCGTCCTTTATGGAAGCCTATGCACATGCAGCCGGTTTTTGAAGGATGTACTTACTATGGCGATGGTACTTCCGAAAAATTGTTTGAGACCGGCCTTTGTCTGCCATCGGGTTCTAACCTGAGTAATGATGATTTAGAGCGTGTTTTGGATGTGATTGATACCTTTATTAAATAATAAGTAGTTTATTCGGTTTTTAATAGCAGCAATTTTAATTCATGAGTGATGGTATCAATGCGAAAGAGCGCTTTCATTTTCTGGATGGCTTAAGGGGGATAGCATCTTTGATGATTGTTATTCACCACGCATTTACTGGAAATATTGTAAAAGAACTGATCCGAAGGGGCTTCCCTGATGCCGGGTTTTATCTGGCATTTTTTACACAGTCTGGTGTAGAGCTTTTTTTCGTTTTGAGCGGCGTAGTGCTGCTTAGGCCTTACCTGAGGAAACAAAGAGAGTTTAAAACAGTTGATTACCTTATAAGGAGAATAAAAAGAATTTATCCGCCATACCTGGTTGCATTGCTATTTGCTGCGGGTGTGTGCTGGTATATACATGCTTATCCTACCTGGTATAATTCTAAGGTATATCATATGGTGTTTTACTGGCCCGAAGTACTCAGGGAGACAGTAATAATTAATATTTCGGGGCAATACTACAACCTTGCATGGTGGAGCCTTGGCATTGAAATGTTGTTCTATTTACTGGTGCCCGTTATTCTGCTGTTTTTTCCGGGAAAGAAATCAATCAGCGATCTGAAAGTAGTGCTATTGATTGTGTTTACATTGGGTATTTCTCTTGCAATACAATACTGGTTTACAGAATATTACCCCGATATTTATTCCTATAAAAAGGTAGTATCCAATATTTTTCAATCTCTCCGGTATCCGGTTTGTTTTCTGTTGGGAATACTATTAGCAGCCAGAGATTTTAATGTAAAGCAGGCATGGTTGTTTATTCTGGCTGGTGTAGGTTTAGTTATTGCTTCCCGCTTCCTACTGCCATTGGAAAACCCGGGATATGGATTAATTTATGCCGGAATAATAACAATTGCTTTCAACAGGCATTCTATCCGGAAGTCCCTGAGCAGCCCGCTGATGCTGTGGCTGGGCGAAAGGTCTTATTCATTGTTCCTGGTACATTTTTCTGTGTTCTACCTGATGGATAGCATAGCTGCCCGGTTTACGGCTTCAGGTACTACTGCTTATGCAGTTTTGTCGAGGGGGGCTGGTATACCTGCTGCGTTCATTATTGCCATGCTCTTATTTTATTTTGTTGAAAGATGGCAGGCGCGCGGATTAATAACCGGTAAGATGTTCTGGCCATGGCAAGCGGGTAAGTTGAAAAGTTCATAAGTGATAAGTGATTAGTGATAAGTGATAAGTGATAAGTGATAAGTGATAAGTGATAGG